>JAFXVU010000060.1 GCA_017534705.1 Bacteroidaceae bacterium | reverse complement strand
CCCATCATAGCGTCCTTCTCCGTCTGGATTTGCTGTTTGGCTTCCGCTATCATCCGCGCGCCCTCGGCCTTGGCCTCTTCACGTGCCTCACCAACGATACGCTGTCGAGATGCCTCAGCGTCTTTCAGTATCGAGGCATGTTCTTCTCGCGCTTGCTGAAGTAGGCGTTCACCTTCCTCCTTGATGCCCGCCAAGCGTTCGTTCGCCTCCTTGGCTGCCAGCAGCGACTCGTCGATGAAATTCTTGCGTTTATCCACCATCCCCACAATGGTCGGGAAACCATACTTGCCGACGATGAACAAGAGAATCAGAAATGCCACAAGCATCCAGAACACCAATCCTGTATCTGGAACAAGTAGTGACATGGCTTTTTATTTGATGATCAGACACAACAGACAAACAATCACTGCGAAAAGGGACACACCCTCGAGAAGCGCACCGATGATGATCATGCTGGTACGGATGTCGCCGGCAGCCTCAGGCTGACGTGATATGGCCTCCATGGCTGAACTACCGATCTTGCCAAGACCGAAACCTGCACCTATTGCTACTATGCCTGCACCAAGTGCGGCTCCCAACTGGACCAGATTCAGGCCCGTTGCTGCTTGTAAAAGCATAATTGATAACATCATAATCTTTAAGTTTTTTATATTGTTAATATTTTTAGTTTTTTCTATTTTTAATTTTTCTCGTAACTACGTTATTTCGTTATGGCGTGATAACGAGGTCGAAATCATGAAATCGAGGTCGTTTTTTATTCCTCGTGGCCACCCTCCCGCGACATACCGATAAAGACAGAGGAAAGCATTGTGAACACGTAGGCCTGGATGTATGCCACCAATAACTCAAGCATGTTCATGAACAGGCTGAGAACCACTGAAACGAAGGTCATACCACCGCATACAGCCGCTCCGAACTTGGAGGTAACAAAGATGATACACACCAGCGACAGGATAATAGAGTGCCCTGCCAAGATGTTGGCGAAAAGACGAACCATCAGTGCGAATGGTTTGGTGAAGACACCGAAAAGTTCAATCACGGGCATCAAAGGCACAGGACACTTCAGCCATGTAGGTACGTCAGGCCAGAATATGTCTTTCCAATAGTGCTTGTTAGCACCGAAGTTGACGATAAGGAAGGTCATCAACGCCAACACCATGGTGATGGCAATGTTGCCAGTCAAGTTAGCGCCTCCAGGGAAGATGGGTACCAATCCCATCAAGTTGGAAAAGAAGATAAAGAAGAAAGCGGTGAGCAAGTAAGGCGAATATCGCTTGTAATCTTTGCCCACGCATGGACGGATGATGTCGTTTTCGACCGACATAATGAACATCTCCATCAGTCCGACAAATCCTTTGGGCGCTGCATCACCTGGCTTTTTACCTTTGTACCAACGCGCCACACCAAGGATAATGACAATCAACAACAACACGTTGATGAACAACGACATCACATTCTTGGTTATGGAGATATCAAACAAAGGACGTTGCTGAACACCATTTACCGTCTCCACTATCTTTCCGTCGTGGTCACCGCCATGGGCAATCATCAGTCCTTCCACATCCGCACCTTCACCATGTTCTTCCTCGGCTTCCTCAAAACGACTGGAAAGGAAACAATGCCAACCCGACTGACTGCTATAGACAATCACGGGCAATGGTAAAGCTAGACGGGTGTCGCCAATGTCGGTGATATGCCATTCATAAGAGTCGCCCAGATGACCGAAAATGATTTCTCCCAAATCAAGGTCATTCTCAGTTTCAGCCATGGTTGTTTCTGCCGATATGTTATCATCATGCTCTTGGGCGTATGAGATGGCACAAGGAGCAAACAGAAAAACCACCGTCAGCGCGAAAATCCAATATGCTTGTTTCAATCTATTCATGTTTCACTTTTTTCTTTTCGTTCTGCATCCTCACCAAGAAGAGGGTGTCGTAAACGAGATAGGCAAAGAACATACAAATCAGTTCCAATGCAAATCCTTTTATCTTCTCGCCAACTGCTAGACAATAAACGAGAAAGACTAAGATGAAGAAGAACATCCGGGCAATCTTTGATATGAGAATCACATTCATAAGACGCTTATTATCCGTTTGTTGTGATGACTTGTAAAAGCAATGGCTTAACCATGCGTAGAGTGTAGTCAAAACGGCTACCACGTAAGGAGCGACAATGGGAAACTGAGCACCATGGTTCATATTCAGCGCCACAAGATGGAAGACCACTGCCAGTAACAGCATCAGCAACAAGACTGCAAGGGGATAAGGGAGCCTGCTCATAGTTCAACACAGACATTCACATTCTCGCCGTTGACTTCAACGAAACCGTTTCTCACATGGAGGGTCTGTTCTTCAGAACCCACTACATACACCACATCACCCTCCTGTAAAGAGGATATCAATGGTGCGTGGTTGGGCAGCACTTGGAAACGCCCCTTGGTACCTGGCAAGGTCACAGATGCAACGTCACCACGGAATACCTCCTTTTCGGGGGTGAGTATCACAAGGGACAGATGGTCATACTTCATATCACTTTCCTCTTTTAATTATTTACAAGACTGCAAAATTCCGAGACCACTAACCACTACTGGGCCGCCGCCATCAGTTTCTTGCCTTTCTCGATGGCGTCTTCGATGGTGCCGACATTAAGGAAAGCCTGTTCTGGCAGGTAATCGACCTCTCCATCGAGAATCATCTTGAAACCCTTGATGGTGTCGGCCATGCTGACCATCACGCCAGGCACACCAGTGAACTGCTCAGCCACAGAGAAAGGCTGAGAGAGGAAACGCTGGATACGTCGGGCACGGTTCACGGTCGTCTTGTCCTCATCAGAAAGTTCGTCCATACCGAGAATGGAGATGATATCCTGCAATTCCTTGTTGCGCTGTAGTATCTGCTTCACTCGTTGAGCCGTCTGGTAATGGTCTTCACCTACCACATTTGGGTCGAGGATTCTGGATGTCGATTCCAGAGGGTCTACCGCAGGGTAGATGCCAAGTTCCGCAATCTTACGGCTGAGCACTGTGGTAGCGTCAAGGTGAGTGAAGGTAGTTGCTGGCGCCGGGTCAGTCAAGTCATCCGCTGGCACATATACAGCCTGAACGGATGTGATGGAGCCATACTTGGTAGAGGTAATGCGCTCCTGCATACGTCCCATGTCGGTGGCCAATGTGGGTTGATAACCCACTGCCGATGGCATACGTCCGAGCAATGCCGACACCTCACTGCCTGCTTGGGTGAAACGGAAGATGTTGTCAATGAAGAATAGGATGTCACTGCTCTGTCCATCCTTGTTTCCGGCATCGCGGAAGGACTCAGCGACAGTCAAACCCGACAATGCCACAGAGGCACGTGCACCAGGAGGCTCGTTCATCTGACCATAAATCAAGCTTACCTGCGACTTTGCCACTTCATTGTAATCCACCTTGGAAAGATCCCATTTACCTTCTTCCAATCCTTTCTCAAACTCCTTTCCATAATGGATGATGCCCGATTCAATCATCTCACGTAGCAGGTCGTTGCCTTCGCGTGTACGTTCTCCCACTCCAGCGAATACACTGTAACCATTGTGTCCCTTTGCGATGTTGTTGATGAGTTCCTGGATGAGCACCGTCTTGCCCACACCAGCACCGCCGAAAAGGCCAATCTTACCACCCTTGGCATAGGGCTCGAGCAAGTCGATAACCTTGATGCCTGTGGTCAACATCTCCTGAACTGTTGACAGGTCCTCGAACTTGGGAGGCTCACGGTGGATGGGGTAAGCACCACTCATGTCAAACGACTTCATGCCGTCAATCTGCTCACCTACCACATTCAGCATACGGCCTTTAATTTGGTCACCCACAGGCATCATGATAGCACTGCCCGTAGGTCGAACCTTCATACCTCGGCGAAGTCCATCGGTAGAGTCCATAGCCACACAGCGGACAATGTCCTCGCCAATATGTTGCTGCACCTCGACCACCAGACGGCGTCCGTTATCACGGACTATCTCCAATGCCTCATTGATGCTTGGCAACTGCAGACGTTTATCGATGTCATCGCCAGTAAACTGCACGTCAACCACCGGCCCGATAATCTGGGATATATGTCCTGTTAATTCTGACATTGTATGTTTGGTTTTAGTTGTGATTTCATAAATCCAGTCGATATATAGTAAAAGGTATTGTCTTTCCCTATATATCGTGAGAGGATACAAAGTAAACGCAAAAATACAAAAAAATAACGAACCGACAATTATCAATACGTTTTTTTTGATTTAAAGATTATTTTTTCTACGATTTCTCTGTGAGTCGTTCTTATGATTATGGAATGTACAAATGTGCGATTTCGCACAAAATTGTGCGGATTCGAACAAAAACGGGGCAATAAAAGGTCGTGTTGGTATTTTATCTATTTTTAGAGGATTTAATATGAAGATTTTTCTTTATTTTTGCCAATAAAGCGTTTATTTATAAAAAAATAAAGATGGAAGAAAAGAAAAATGGCAAGATACTTGTCATTGATGATAATGAGGATATCCTCTTTGCGCTGAATCTGTTGTTGAAGCCATTGGTGGAGGATATCCGTGTGACCAAAAATCCAGAACAGATAGATCGGTTCTACGACCAGTTGCACCCAGATGTTGTGCTGTTGGACATGAATTTCTGTCGGGATGCCATCAGTGGCGAGGAGGGATTCGAATGGTTGGAGCACATCTTGCATCGAGATGCGCAAGCGGTGGTCGTCCT
>JAFXVU010000059.1 GCA_017534705.1 Bacteroidaceae bacterium | reverse complement strand
CATTGACTTCGAGTACGACCAAAGGCGTTGTCGGCGGCGACAACAAGGTCATGCGCTATTACAACTGCAACTTCGACTTGGGACAAACGTTGCCTTACGCGATGCCTGCCGGTGCGTACCGCATGAATGTGGATGGTTTTGAACGCACCAACGACCCGATGGATGCGGCCTACGCTGATTATGCCGCAGGAAGCAGTGTTGTTACGGGTGTCATCTACCTCAACAACAACGAGCAGACCGTCATGAACCTCTTTGACGTGCAGAGCGTGACCACTGATGCCCTGGAAGGTGTTCAGCCTACAGACGCCTCGTTCTATATCGCTAACGGCTCTACCTCGGCAAGCCAGTACCTCTCTGCCGGGTACTATCCCAACGAACTTATCGCCGTGATGCCAGAAGACGGCGAGGCCACTATTGGCTATCGCTGCGCCAATATGGTTGCATGGACCGTCATTGATAACTTCCGGCTGGAGTACATCGGAGAAGTCCCGACTGAGGAAATTACAGTGACTCCAGGTGAACTGACTCCTGTATTGGCTCCGTTCACAATCGATGCCAGCGACGAGCGGGTGACAGAACTCTATGCCATCGGTAGTGTTGACGAGAATAACGTCGCCCAACTCTATCCTGTCAGCTCAGTCGCTCCTGGAGTTCCCTGTGTGGTCAAACTGAACACTGCTACGCTCAGTGGTTCTATTGAGGCAACTACCTGCAGAAGCTATCTTCTCCCATGGGAGGGAGGAACTTTGGCTCCTGATAAAGAGAATAACACATGGAAGTACGTTAATGAGAAGAATGTAGAACAGACCACTACTTTCAATGTGCTTGAGTGGAGCGATATGTCATTTGACGTCAATATAGAGAATCTCGCAGCACGGAAGTTCCTTGCCAATGTGGCCTATACAAGCGCTGACGATGTGTCGCTGGTTTCCAGGTACAATGTCGCACCTCCCACTCGCCGCGACATCCCCAACGCTGTTATGATTCCTGTGCCACCGTTCACGAGCAGTCAAGTGACTGTGACGCTGTCCTCGGACAATGAGGCCATCGCCACGACACAAGTAGCTCAGGGAGAGTCTGAAGCCTACTTCTACAATCTGTTGCCCAACTCTGAATTTGAATATGCCATCACAGATGGAGAAAGCGTCATCTCTCAGGGCCACATCACGACGAAGGGCAACTTGCGTATGGTTTATGCTCCTTCTGCCTATAACATCCGCGACTTCGGTGGTTGGCTGACACAAGACGGACACCGCACGAACTACGGACACCTCTTCCGCGGTTCTACCCTCAACGGATACGCCAACACTACTGCCGAAGACCTCCAGACCTTGCGTGACCTCGGAGTGGGCGGCGAGATAGACCTCCGCTGGAAAGAAGACTACGATAAAGACCTTGGCTGTGGCACATCGGCCTTCGGTTTCACGCTCGGTGAAGACTACTACTTTGCCGCAGCGAACGACTTTACGGCAGCCAACCTCAGTGAGAGCGCAACGCAGCAACGCATAAAGGAAGAGTTTGATTTCATTCTCAACCACTTCCGTCAGGGCAAGGGCGTTTATTTCCATTGTGCTTGGGGAGCCGACCGTACTGGTATGCTTGCATTCCTGCTTGAAGGTGTGCTTGGTCTTACCATCGACCAGATTTACAAGGACTATGAGTTGACGTCTTTCTCCGCTGCGCCTGGTGCCACAAACCGTTTGAAGACCTCGTTCCAGGATCGTATCGACGTGATTCTTGCACTCGAAGGTGAAACCCTCCGTGACAAGTTCGAAAACTATTTCCTCAATTCGCTTGGCGTCTCAGCAGAGGACATCAACTACTTCCGCAATGTTATGATTAATGAACCCTGCACAACGGTAGTATTACTCGATGACGACCGCGCTATGGTGGAAGGGGAGAAGAATGCCGATATCATCGGAGCAGCCGAAGGAAAGACTGTCAATGTGACGCTTGCAGGACGCACTTTATATAAGGACAAAGGGTGGAATACCATCTGCCTGCCGTTTGCACTCAGTAAAAAACAACTTACCGATGAGGATTGCCCGCTCTATGGAGCCACTATTGTGACACTCAGCACCGCCACCTTCTCCAGTGGTTCACTGACGTTGGACTTCGTGACAGCCGAAGCCATGGAGGCAGGAAAATCTTATCTCGTCAAGTGGACAGACGATGGCTTGGAAGACATAGCCAACCCTGTGTTCAATGGTGTGACCATCAGTAGCACAGAACCAACGGATGTCATTGGTGAAGACGCCAACTTCCACGGCATATACTCACCCTACGTTACAGGTGGTGAAGACAAGACGATGCTCTATCTCGGAGCGGACAACTATCTATACTATCCCGAAGCCGACATGACCATCAAGTCTTTCCGCGCATACTTCACCTTGAACAATGGCCTGATATGTGGCGAATCCATCGGCGACAATAACACTGTCAATTCCTTTGTCCTGAACTTCGGCGAGGAAACAACATCCATTGAACATTTACCATTTACCATTGACCATGAGGTAGACGTATATTACGACCTCAGTGGTCGCAAGCTCAGTGGCAAGCCCACTCAGAAGGGTATTTACATTATCAATGGTAATAAGGTTGTGATGAAGTGAGGACAATCTTTCTGGAATAATCATAAAGGGCCGCGCATTTTTACGCGGCCCTTTATATTCAACTTCCTCAGTGATTGGATGTTTATATCTGGCTTTTCATGTATGCACTGAGTGCTTCGGCACAACGCTCTCCATCCACTGCGGCAGAAACAATGCCTCCGGCATAGCCAGCGCCTTCACCGCATGGGAACAGACCCTGGATGCTGACGTGTTGCAACAGTTCCTTGTCACGGGGAATACGCACTGGCGCGGATGTACGGGTCTCGATGGCGATGACAGTTGCCTCGTTGGTGAGGAAGCCTTTCTTGTTCTTCCCGAACGTGGTGAACCCTTCCTGCAATCTGCTTGCCATAAATGGAGGCAGCCAAGAGTCGATGCGTGACGGCACCACACCAGGCGTATATGAGGTGGGTGGCAAGTCGCTACTCGCCACTCCTTCCACAAAGTCGCTCATACGCTGTGCAGGAGCTGTCTGACGCATACCGCCTTCTATCCAGCAAGTGTATTCCAACTCCTCCTGCAAGTACATCATCGCCAACGGTGATGTGGCATCCCACTGTTGACGGATTACTGACAGACGGTCGTTGATGGCATCGATGGTTTGGCTTGTAACCAAAGACTTATCACAAAGGTCCTCGGGACGTATCTCCACCACCATGCCGCTGTTGCTCCACTGTGAGTTGCGGCTGCTGGCCGACATTCCGTTCACCACTACCTGGTGAGCGCCACTCGCGGCGGGTACAACCACACCGCCAGGACACATGCAGAAGGAATAGACACCACGCCCTTGGGCTTGAGTCACCATGTTGTACTCTGCCGCCGGCAGGTATTCGCCTCGTCCCAAGGGGTTATGGTATTGCAAACGGTCGATGAGTAGGGATGGATGCTCCAAACGCACGCCCATCGCTATTCCCTTGCACTTTAAATCCACGCCGTTCTTCCATAGCCAACGATAAACATCACGTGCAGAATGGCCTGTAGCGAGAATCACAGGTCCCTCGAAAGTCTCTCCCTTGTTGGTCTGGATACCCATCACCTTGCCTTCATGAATAAGGAGGGCATCCATGCGGGTCTGGAAATGCACCTCGCCACCACAGCGGATGATGGTGCCGCGGATGTTTTCTATCACCTTCGGCAGTTTGTCAGTACCAATATGTGGATGTGCATCGGTGAGAATACTCGTTGATGCACCATGCTGGCACATCACGTTGAGTATCTTCTCGCTATTGCCGCGTTTTTTGCTGCGCGTGAAGAGTTTCCCGTCGGAAAAGGCACCAGCACCGCCCTCACCGAAAGAATAGTTGGACTCTGAATCCACTTTGTGCTCACGAGAGATACGGGCAATGTCCTTGCGGCGTTCATGCACGTCCTTGCCGCGCTCCACCACGATGGGACGTATGCCAAGTTCAATGAGTCGTAGAGCGGCGAACAGACCGCCGGGACCAGCACCCACCACTATGGCCTGTGGTGCGTCATCCACTTGGCCATAAACAACGGGCAAAAAGTCATCTTCCGGAGGAAGTTCATTGATAAACACTCGTACTGTGAGGTTGACGTAAATCTTGCGTTGACGGGCGTCGATGCTTCGTTTCAAAACCCTTACACCCTTCACCTCGTCACTACTCAATCCCTCACTGCGTGAGAGGAAGCGCAAAATGCCTTGCTCGCTGGATGCCACTTTGGGCTCCACTCGTATTTGATATTCCTTAATCATGATGTATGTATTCAGAACTAATTCTCAAATTCACTAATTCGGGACAAAAAGACTCACTCAATCTGGTTGCCGGTATATAACTGATAATATTTACCTTTCAAGGCGAGAAGTTCGTCATGGGTGCCTCGTTCGATGATGCGACCGTGTTCCATCACCATGATGCAGTCCGCGTTTCTTACGGTGCTCAGTCGATGGGCGATAACCAATGTGGTGCGGCCTTTCATCAACAGGTCCATGCCTTCCTGAACCAACCGTTCTGTGCGCGTGTCGATACTGGAAGTGGCCTCGTCGAGAATCAAAGCAGGCGGGTTGGCCACTGCAGCGCGTGCGATGGCGATAAGCTGTCGCTCACCTTGGCTCAGGTTGGTGCCGTCGCCAGAGAGCCATGTGTCGTAACCGTCGGCCAGTCGGACGATGAAGTCGTCTGCGTTGACCAGCTCGGCGGCGGCCATACACTCTTCGTCAGTGGCGTCGAGACGGCCATAGCGTATGTTGTCCATCACGGTGCCTGTGAACAGGTGGGTTTCCTGAAGCACCATGCCCAAGCTGCGGCGTAAGTGCTCTCGTTGGATGTCCTTGACATCGATGTCGTCATAGAGAATCTTGCCATCCTGTATGTCATAGAAACGGTTGATGAGGTTGGTGATGGTGGTTTTGCCTGCGCCTGTGCCACCCACCAACGCTATCTTCTGACCAGGATAGGCTGTCAGCATGATGTCGAAGAGCACTTGGGTGTCGGGATTGTAACCGAAATCCACGTTGAAAAGCTCTATCTTGCCTTGCTGGCGGATAAGTTCGAAAGCGCCGTCAGATGTCGGACGTTTCCATGCCCAAAGGTTGGTGCGTTTCTTCGTCTCATGCAGACTGCCGTCGGAAGACTCTTCCACATTCACCAGGCTGACATTGGCTCCCGTCTCGTTTTCGGGTTGCTCGTCTATCAGGTTGAAAACACGGGTTGCACCCGCCAAGGCCGACAGCACACTATTCACCTGCTGGCTCAGATGCGAGATGGGCTGGGTGAAGCTCTTGCTCAGCGTGAGGAACGACACCAAGGTTCCCACCGTCAGTTCGATATGTCCCGACAAGGCTATCAAGGCACCGATGATGGCGCATAGCACGTAAATCAGGTTGCCAAGGTTACCATTCACTGGCATCACGATGTTGGCGGTCTTGTTGGCATTGTAGGTGTTGGAACGAAGTTGTTCGTTGAGCACCTCGAACTGGGCGATGGCCTCGTCTTCATGACAGAAACTCTTCACAATCTTCTGACCGCTGAGCATCTCCTCGATGAAGCCGTTGGCGGCACCAAGGCTGCGTTGTTGGTTGGTGAAGTATTTTGCGGAACGTGCACCGAGTTTGCGCGTCGTGAAAACCATCACGAACGACATCACGACAGTCAGGACTGTCAGTGGCACACTCAACTCTATCATGCAGGCGATGGTGATGACCAGACTGAAAACAGTGTTGAACACCTGTGGTATGCTCTGACCCACCAATTGCCGTAGTGTATCTACATCGTTAGAGTAGACCGACATGATGTCGCCGTGGGCATGCTGGTCGAAGTATTTGATAGGCAACGATTCCATATGCCTGAAGAGGTCGGTGCGCAGACGCAGCAGTGTGCCTTGTCCCACGTTGATCATGATGCGGTTGTTGGCATAGGCACAAATCACTCCGACGGCGAGGATGATGCCGAGTTTCAACAGCGTCATTGCCAAGGGATGGAAATCGGGATTCGATGTCTGCGTCAATGGCATCACATAGTCGTCGATGAGCGTTCGGATGAACATGGTCGATACCAGACTTGTGATAGAGGAGACAATGATACACACCACCACCAATATCAAAGAGAACTTGTAACGGCTGGTGACATAACGCATCAGACGCTTGAGGGTTGCCCAACCGCCTTCTGGCATACTTGCATTGGCAAATCGACCCGCATTAGGGCCTCCACCGCGCATCCTGCCGCCTACGTCCATCCTCACACCGAAGATTTTCCTGAACTTTTTCATGCGGCACCTCCTTTCTGCTTCTCGTCAAAGTCACCCGACAACTCTGTCTGAGTGCGGTAAATCTCACTGTAGAGGTCACAGTGCTTGAGCAACTCCTCATGGCTGTCAAAACCCACCACACGACCGCTCTGCATCACGATGATGCGGTCGGCGTCTGCCACACTCTGTATGCGCTGGGCGATGATGATTTTGGTGGTGTTGGGAATCTCCTCCTTGAAGGCTTTGCGTATTTTGGCATCGGTAGCGGTGTCACAAGCACTTGTTGAATCATCCAGAATTAATATCTTCGGACGTTTCAACAATGCACGGGCAATGCACAGACGCTGTTTCTGACCACCAGAGACATTGTTGCCGTTCTGTTCTATCATCGTGTCGTAACCATCAATCATGCGGTCGATGAACTCGTCGGCAACGGCCATGCGGCAGGCCTCACGACATTCTTCCAAGGTGGCGTCGCTTTTGCCCCAACGCAAGTTGTCGAGGATGGTACCGGAGAACAGCACATTGTTCTGCAACACCATTGACACCTCGTTGCGAAGACGTTCTATGTCGTACTGGCGTACATCTATGCCGCCGACCTCAACCGAACCTTTGTTCACGTCGTACAGACGGCAGATGAGATTGCCCAGCGTCGATTTACCACAACCTGTGCCTCCAATCACACCGATGGTCTCGCCCGACTTGATGCTCAAGTTAATGTCCTTGATGGCGTACTCACTGCTGCCATATGAAAAACTGACATCCTTGAACGAGATGCTGCCGTCAGGAACCTCCATCACAGGATGCTCGGGATTGGAGACATCGGCTTGCTCGTCCAGTACCTCCACGATGCGCTTGCCACTGGCGGCACTCATCGTCATCTGAACAAAAATCATCGACAGCATCATCAGGGAGTTCAGTATGGTCATCACATAGGTGAACAGAGATGTCAGCTGACCTGTACTCAGGTCGCCTGCCACGATGAAATGGGCACCGAACCACGACAAGGCGATGATGCACCCGTAAACCACTGTGGACATCACAGGATGGTTGATGGCCATCAACTTCTCCGTGCCTACGAACAACTTGTAAAGCCCCTTGGCAGCATTGGCGAACTTCTTGTTCTCGTAGTCCTCGCGAACGAAGGCTTTCACGACGCGGATGGCAGAGATGTTCTCCTGAACGCTCTTGTTCATGTCGTCGTATTTGGTGAACACCTGGGTGAACAACTTCACCGTCTTGCTGATGATGAAGTAGAGTGAGGTGCCGAGAATCAACATGGCGATGATGAATATCAAACTCATCTTCATGTTGATGAACACGCACATGAGAATGCTGAAAACCAGATTGAGCGGTGCACGGACTGAGATGCGCAAAACCATCTGGAATGCACTCTGAAGGTTGCTGACATCTGTGGTCATACGGGTAATCAGACCAGCAGTGCTGTACTTGTCGATGTTGGCGAACGAGAACGTCTGGATGTTCTTGAACATGGCATCTCTAAGGTTGTAGGCGAAACCAGAAGAGGCAAGTGCAGAGAATTTACCAGAGAAAATGCCGAACGTCAAGCTCAAAGCCGCCATCACAATCATGATGCCTCCGTAAAGATACACATTGTTCATGTTGCCCTGCATGATGCCACGGTCGATAATCCAGGCCGTGACGTAGGGAATCAGCACACCCATCACAACTTCCAATGTTGTGAAGACGGGCGTGAGAATCGATGCGGTCTTGAAACGCCCCACATGGCGTAATAGTTTCTTAATCATTTATAAATGTGTAAATATTTCAATATCTATATATATTAATACGTAAATATCGTTATATCGTTATATCGATATTTCGTTATATCGTTATTCCGATGATGTTGTGAAGAACTTGCCTCATTCTCCTATCTCTCGATTCTCTGAATCTCTGTGTCGCCTGGTTTGAAGAGATAACCTACACATTTCTTGGCATCGGCCTTGTATGATTTCCATTCTATCTTGCTCCAGTCTATCTGTCCTGTGTGTTGTGCAAGAGGGACATGAGGGATGAGAGAACCGTCGCGCACAAGTATCACTGCTGGAATCTTGCCTACCTTGATTTCGCAGAAACCGCTGTTGTAGACCTTACCGCTTTGGTAGTCAATCCACTTGCCTTCTGGAAGGTAGCACATACGGCTGTCACCACTTTCCAACAAAGGCGCTACGAGGATTTGACTGCCGAAAAGGTATTCGTCTTCAACCAGCCATGCACCTGGGTCTTTAGGAAATTCCACAAAGAGGGCTCGCACCATCGGCAGACCGCGTTCGCTGCAGTCCTTGGCCTGGGCATAGACATAGGGCATCAACTTGTATTTCATTTCGGCGCAGTCGCGGAAGGCCTTGGTGAAACTCTCGCTGATAAGCCAAGGTTCAGTGGGAGGTGCGCCATGGGCACGTGTGTGCGACGAAAGGAAACCGAATGGTAACCAACGGCGATAAATGTCTTCTGGGGATGCGGTGACGAAACCACCCATGTCGTGGCTCCAGAAAGAGAATCCACTCAAACCAAAACTCAGGCCACCGAGCAAATCGCCGAGCATACCGGTATTGGTGGTAGCGGCATCACCACCCCAATGCAGTGGATAGCGCTGGGAGCCAGCCCATGCGCTGCGGGCCCAAATCACACCGTCGCCACTGTATTGTTTCACAGCTTCCCAAAGAGCTTTGTTGTAACGAAGCGGGTAGAGGTTGTGCTCATAGAGCCCTCCTTTGCCGCTAGCGTAGAATCCGTTCAGAGGAGCGGCCTCACCAAAGTCGCACTTAATCACATCCACACCTTGACGAATCAGGTTTCCGATTTTCTCTTGGTACCAAGCCACGGTCTTGGGATTGCTCAAGTCGAGCACTGCGTCTTCGTAGGGCATACCGCCGTTGGCATTCTTCACGTGCATGCCTTCTTCTACTAGTTCTTTGAAATAACGGTTTTTTGGAGTGAAGTAGGGGAGTTGCCACAGGCATGTGTGGAAGCCCATGTCATCCATCTGCTTAAGCATACCCTCTGGGTCGGGGAATCGGTCTTTGGCAAACTCATAGTCGCATTGCCAATCCACGCCGAACCAACCCGTGTCGAAATGAATCACATCACTCGGTATCTTGTGTTTCCGCAACTGGTTGGCGATATCCATTCCTTCTTCCTGTGAGAAGTAGGTGATGCGGCTCATCCAGGTGCCAAAGGTCCAGAGCGGAAGCATCGGACTCTTGCCTGTGATGTCGGTGTAAGCGTCGAGTATCTCTGCGGGTTCGCCGAAGAAGATGAAAAGGTCCATTTTCTCGTCGGCCATGAACAGACGGTCTGCACCGATATACGAGGCACCGAAGTCGCAAGTCACAGGGGCGGAGGTGTGCATGAAGACACCGTAGCCGCGGTTGCTGAAGAAGAATGGAACGGGTTTGTACTGGCCATCGGTCTCGGGTGCCTGGGGGTCGGTGACAAAGAGGTGGACTTTCTGACCGACTTTGTTGAGGCTTGTGAACGACTCACCGCAACCGTAAATACGTTCGCCTGGAGAAAGCAGGAAAACAGGATTCACTGAACGGGAATTGTCGCTGCCTCGCTTGATGAATGAGAAGGGAAGCAACTTCACTTGTGTGGAATCGTTGTCAATGATATGACGGGTTTGGGTCAGTATCTTGCCGTTTTTGTCTTTCAAAACCAATCGCCAGGGATGTTTCTGAATCTCAATCGTACCAAACTCGCTTTGATATCGGATGACCTTGCCGTTATCACTTCCTTTCCAACTGTGGTCGGTGGTAGGTACTCCGCATAGCATCACATCGTTGGCATCGTCGTTCACTACATCCACAGGCGTGGTGACCATTGTGACACGAACGGTTCGCGGAGAAACGAACTGCAGTTGAAGCCGAAGGCATGGGTCGTTGTCGTATTGTGTGTCGGGGAAATCAAGCATCCTCATCGGCACCGGCCAATAGCCATTGGTGTTGAAGGCTTGTCGGGGACTCAACCGGTAGCGTTTCCATTCCACCGTACCGATGCCTGACTGCAAATCGAAACTGCACAGACTGTCGGCGAGGAAGTAAGTGTTGCTCAGATCATAGAAGTCGGTCGACATGTCTTTCTGACCATTCATCAGATATTGCATGCCCGAATTGGTCTGAATCTGACCATGTGTGGTTAGGGTTACGAGTGCTAAACATGCACTCAAAAGTGCTTTTCTCATCATTTTTCCTTTCTAAGATTCTTTCTAAATTTCTACAAAATTACGAATAAAAGATGAGTTATGATGTGATTCTGAATACATTTATAATCCTAAAGACAAAAGTTTTTTCTCATTGTATTATTATTTAGTTTTGAAATACTTTAATCCTCAAATCCACATATGATGTTCGACGATATCGCATAAAAAAAGGGACGCAACCAAATGCATCCCTAATCTTTTGATGACGTTCAGAAAACCCGGAACTTCCGAATCTTCCGTTTACTGTAATTTCTTCTGTTCGCTTATCCCAGTCTTTCCTGGATGGCTTTGCTTTCTGCCTCATAACCAGGCTTGTTGAGCAGGGCGAACATGTTCTTCTTGTAGGCTTCCACACCTGGCTGGTTGAAGGTGTTCACACCGAGAATCTCACCGCTGATACCGCAACCCTTCTCGAAGAAGTAAATCAACTGACCTACATAGTACTCATTGAGTTGTGGCAGCACGATGCGAAGGTTGGGCACACCACCGTCAACATGAGCCAACTGGGTGCCGAGTTCAGCCATCTTGTTCACTTGGTCGATGCGCTTGCCAGCAAGGAAGTTCAGGCCATCAAGGTTCTCCTCGTCGCTGGGTACCTGAAGTGTGCTGTTGGGCTCACCTACAGAAATCACTGTCTCGAAGATGGTGCGCTCGCCATCCTGAATCCACTGGCCCATGGAGTGGAGGTCGGTGGTGAAATCAACTGCGGCGGGGAAGATACCCTTGCCGTCTTTGCCTTCTGACTCACCGTAGAGTTGCTTCCACCATTCGTTCATGAAGTGCAACTTGGGCTGGAAGTTGGCGAGGATTTCTATCTTCTTGCCAGCAGCGTAGAGCGCGTTGCGGACAGCGGCATACATGGCTGACGGATTCTCTGCGAAAGGAACATCGCTGCCTGTCTGGGCTTCCATAGCTTGGGCACCTGCGATAATCTGGTCGATGTCGAAACCGGCACAGGCGATAGGCAACAGACCTACGGGAGTGAGCACAGAGAAACGACCGCCTACGTTATCGGGAATGACGAATGTCTTATAGCCTTCCTTGTCGGCGGTAGTGCGCGCTGCGCCTTTCTTGGCGTCAGTGATGGCCACAATCACCTTCTTGGCTTCCTCCTTGCCACGCTGGTCCTCACACATCTTCTTCAACAGACGGAAGGTGATGGCGGTCTCTGTGGTAGTGCCTGACTTCGAGATGTTGATTACACCGAATTTCTTGCCTTTCAGATAACCGATGAGTTCGCTCAAGTAGTCCTCACCGATGTTGTTGCCGGCAAATAGAATGCGTGGTCCCTTGGCGGGAAGAAGCCACGAGAAACTGTTCTCCAAGCATTCAATCACGGCACGGGCACCAAGATAACTGCCACCGATACCAGCTACTACGACAGCCTCACAGTTCTCGCGCAGTACCTTGGCGGTAGCTTTGATGTCGTCGAGAAAAGCCTTGCTCGTCTCTGATGGCAGATGAAGCCAACCGAGGAAGTCGTTGCCTTGGCATGTTCCGTTCTCAAGAGCCTCGATGGCGGCTTTGGCCTTGGGCTCATAACTCTCCACTGCACCAGCTGCTAAGAACTGGGCGGCTTTGCTAATCTCAAGTTTAAGGTTTTCCATTGTTGATATTTTTATAATATTGTTGTTTTTACCTGAAAGTCTCCGACAGTTTCTTGATTTCCTGCTCAGGTTTTCCCTTGCCATAGAGGATGTTGTAAACAGTCTCAAGGATAGGCATGTACACCTTGAAACGCTTGTTGAGTTGCATCATGCACTTCGTGCCGTAGTAACCCTCGGCTATCATCTCCATCTCCAGCTGGGCGGTTTTCACACTGTAGCCTTTGCCTATCATAGTGCCGAACACACGGTTGCGCGAGAAGTTGGAGTAGGTGGTGACCAGAAGGTCGCCCATATACACCGAGTTGATAATCTTTCGGTTGTCGCATGGCACGGCGGTGTCGATGAATCGCTCCATCTCCTGCAAGGCGTTGGCATTGAGGACAGCCAGGAAGTTGTCGCCATATTTCAAACCGTGACAGATACCTGCGGCGATAGCATACACATTCTTCAGCACGCTGGCGTATTCAATGCCTTCAATGTCGGTGCTGATGGATGTCGTCACGTTGCGTGAGGTCAGGATATTGGCCACTAAACGGGCTCTGTCCATATTTCGGCAACCAACAGTCAGGTAGCACAAGCGGTCCAATGCCACTTCTTCGGCATGGGAAGGACCACCTATTGAGGCAACTTGGTCCTCGGGAACCTTGTAAGTCTGTTGGAAATAACGGGAGATGACCAGATTGTCGTCTGGCACGATGCCTTTGATGGCGGTTACCACGAACTTGTCTTTCAGGTTGGTCTTGAGTTTCTTCAGATGACTCTTCAAATAGGGTGAGGGAGTCACGAAAATCAAGGTGTCGGAGTTCTTCACTATGGCATTGATGTCGGAGGAGAAGTTGATGCGGCTGATGTCAAAATGTACACCAGTCAGGTAAGCGGGGTTGTGGCCTAACTCCTTGAACTCCGCTATCCTGTCCTCGCGACGTATGTACCAGTTGATGCTTTCTTCGTGGTTCATGACAATCTTGGCTATAGCTGTGGCCCAACTGCCACCACCCATAATCGCCACTCGTCCACAACCTTCAAAATCCATCATCTCGTTTTCTGTTTTATGATAAGCAATGAATTTTCGTGATAAGCAATGAAATGTGGGTAGGAGGTCATCTGATTGCTCAGATTATTCAGGCAAATCAGATTATTCCGAATCCTCCCAATTACTCCGCTTCGCTGAGACGGTCGATAATCGACTTCAGTTCATCCACGCTGGGTTTCTGGATGTCAAGTTTAAATTTTTTCAGCACTTCGCCTATCTGTTGCTGAACCTTCTGGGCGTTGCCGCCAGCCAGGTCGCCCACCAGATTGTATCCTACCTTCTGGAGTACAGGCACAATATCCTCGGCAAAACCAGCCTCTACGAATTTCTCCACAGGGTCTTTGGGAACTCGCTTCTCGGGACGCATCTGAGGGAACAGCATAATCTCGCCGATGGCGAACTTGCCGGTCATCAGCATCACGAGTCGGTCGATGCCGATGCCGATACCACTAGTGGGAGGCATTCCGTACTGCAATGCGCGGAGAAAATCGTGGTCGATAATCATGGCTTCATCGTCACCCTTGGCGGCCAGTTTCATCTGGTCGATGAAGCGTTCCTCTTGGTCTATCGGGTCGTTCAGCTCACTATAGGCGTTGGCCAGTTCCTTACCGTTGACCATCAACTCGAAACGTTCGGTCAAACCAGGTTTAGAGCGGTGCATCTTGGTCAGAGGCGACATCTCGACAGGATAGTCGGTGATGAAGGTAGGCTGGATGAATGTGCCTTCGGCGGTCTCACCGAAAATCTCGTCGATGAGTTTTCCCTTGCCCATGTGCTCTGTATCCTCGATGCCTAACTTCACGGCGATTTCACGAATCTCGTCCTCGCTCTTGCCTTCCAGGTCGTAACCACTCTTCTCCTTGATGGCGTCAAGAATGGGCAGGCGACGGTAAGGTGCCTTGAACGAGATGACCTGACCGTCTATCTCTACCTCTGGCTTGCCATTGACTGCAGTGCATATCTCTTCGAGCATCTGCTCGGTGAACGACATCATCCAATTGTAGTCCTTGTAACTCACGTAGAGTTCCATGCAGGTGAACTCGGGATTGTGGGTCTTGTCCATACCTTCGTTGCGGAAGTTCTTGCCAATCTCGTATACGCCTTCGAAACCACCTACAATCAAGCGCTTGAGATAGAGCTCTGTGGCAATGCGCATATACATGTCCTGGTTTAAGGCGTTGAAATGGGTGATGAACGGACGTGCAGTGGCACCACCGGCAATAGTCTGCAGTACAGGGGTCTCCACTTCGGTATATCCGTTGCGGTCAAGGATGTTGCGAAGGGTGCGGGTCACGATGGCACGCTTGAGGAAGATGTCTTTCACACCCTCGTTCACTGCCAAGTCAACATAACGCTGGCGGTAACGCAGTTCGGGGTCGTCGAACTTGTCGTAGGCCACACCGTCCTTGTACTTCACCACTGGGAGGGGCTTGATGCTCTTAGAAAGCAGGGTTAACGACTTGGCGTGGACGCTGATTTCACCGGTCTGGGTGCGGAACACGAAGCCCTTCACACCGATGAAGTCGCCCAAGTCGAGCAACTTCTTGAACACAGTGTTGTAAAGGTCTTTGTTCTCTTCAGGGCAGATGTCATCACGTGTGACATAAACTTGGATTCTGCCTTTGGAGTCCTGTAATTCAACAAATGATGCCTTGCCCATGATACGGCGGCTCATCATGCGACCTGCCACGCATACCTCTCGAGGTTCGGCATCGTCCTTGAATTCACTGACGATGTCAGTGGAGAAAGCATTGGTGGGATACGCTGCTGCGGGATATGGGTCTATTCCCATCGCACGCAACTCATCAAGATTGTTGCGGCGGTTAATCTCTTGTTCGCTAAGTTCTAATATGTTCATAATCTGTATGTGTCGATTGACTGTGGGGTAACCCGCTTGCTGCATATACGATGAGTAACCGGCGTCATTTCTCGGCGTTCAAAATGGGGTGTTGCTCATCCGTCTAACATCTCACAGCGAAATCAAACTTTTACCTCACAGTGAAAACAAATGCAAAGTTAGCCTTTTTTATCCAATTAACGGTCCTATTTCTCCTTTTTTATTACAAGGATAAAAAAAACACGGATAAAATTTGGGAACTCGACAAAAAGTTATACCTTTGCATTCGGAATTTGAAATAGGGGCGTAGCCCAGCTGGTTTAGAGCGCTGCAGTCACATTGCAGAGGTCATCGGTTCGAACCCGATCGTCCCTACCACGGAGAAGGAGCATCTTTGGTGCTCCTTTTTTAGTAAGAGGCTCAGAATACTTCGAAACCTCCTATCATTCCGAATACTCCGAAACCTCCGATAACGAATCAATCATGGTATCAGTAGAGAATCTCAGTGTGGAATTCAGTGCCGTCCCTCTTTTCAGCGGGGCTAATTTTGTCGTCAACAGTGGCGACCGTATAGCCCTTGTCGGTAAAAACGGGGCGGGAAAGTCCACATTGCTCAAAATCATCGCAGGACTGCAGAATCCCACATCAGGTGTGGTTGCCAAACAGAAAGATTGCACCGTGGGTTATCTGCCTCAGGTAATGGTGCTTAGCGATGAACGAACCGTCATGGAGGAGGCAGAAACCGCATTTGCCCACGTGAAGGAGATGCAGGCGCGACTTGACGAACTCAACCAGCAGATGGTGCAACGGACGGACTATGAGTCGGAGGACTACTTGGCTTTGGTCGATAAGTATACCCACCTCAACGAGCGGTTCAGCATGATGGGAGGACTCAACTACCATGCCGACTTGGAAAAAACCTTACAGGGATTGGGATTCAGTCGTGACGATTTCAACCGACCTACCTCTGAGTTCAGTGGAGGCTGGCGTATGCGTGTCGAACTGGCCAAACTCCTTCTCATGCACCCCGACCTGTTGCTGCTCGACGAGCCGACCAACCACCTTGACATCGGTTCTATTCAATGGCTTGAGCAATTCCTTGCCACAAGAGCTAACGCTGTCATCCTTGTCAGCCACGACCGGGCTTTCATCAATAATGTCACCAACCGCACGATTGAAATCTCCTGTGGCAAACTCAACGACTATAAGGTGAAGTACGACGAGTATGTCGTGTTACGGGCGCAAAGGCATGAACAACAGATGCGTGCCTACGAGAACCAGCAAAAAGAGATAGCCGACATCAAGGACTTTATTGAGCGGTTCAGGTATAAACCCACCAAATCCAACCAAGTCCAGAGCCGCATCAAGCAACTCGAGCGTATCGTACCTGTGGAGGTCGATGAGGTGGATAACTCGTCCATGCACCTGAAGTTCCCTCCATGCCTGCGAAGCGGTGACTATCCCGTCATCTGCGATGAAGTGTCGAAATCTTATGGGCAACATCTGGTGTTCAGCGGCGTCAACCTCACCATCAAACGTGGTGAGAAAGTGGCGTTCGTAGGCAATAACGGAGAGGGCAAGTCCACACTTGTCAAATGCATCATGGGAGAGATACCATTCGAGGGAAACCTCAAGGTGGGCCATCAGGTGCAAATCGGTTATTTCGCACAGAACCAGGCGCAACTGCTTGACGATAGCATCACTGTATTCGACACCATTGACCGTGTGGCACGTGGTGATATGCGATTGAAAATCAGGGATATCCTTGGGGCGTTTATGTTTGGCGGGGAAGCCGGCGACAAATTCGTCAAAGTTCTCTCTGGTGGTGAAAGAAGTCGTTTGGCAATGATACGCTTATTACTTGAACCCGTCAATTTCCTTATCCTCGACGAGCCGACCAACCACCTTGACATGCGTTCAAAGGATGTACTGAAGGAGGCCATCCGCGACTTCGACGGAACAGTCATCGTCGTGAGCCACGACCGTGACTTCCTCGACGGATTGGTGGAGAAAGTCTATGAGTTCGGAGGAGGTAAGGTGCGCGAGCATATCGGAGGCATCTACGACTTCCTTCAAAAAAAGCAGATAGAGTCGCTCGACCAATTGCAGGGCTCCATGTCGTCTGCCGGTAGTCCGTCAACAAGCAACACCGCAGTCTCAAACATAACCTCAACGCAGACAGAATCCTCTACTGGCGGAAAAATGACATACCTCCAGATGAAAGAGCGGACGAAGATGTTGCGCAAACTGGAGAAGGCGGTCGAAGACGCTGAAAAAAATGTTACAAAATTGGAGGAAAGCATAGCTGTCGTTGAACAAGAACTCTCCACACCTGAAGGAGCCCAGAAGGCAGAACTCTTCACACGCCATGCCGAACTGAAAGCGCAACTCCAACAGGCTGAGGACGAATGGGAACAGGCCATGACCGCCCTCGACGAGGCACAAGCGGAAGTTTAGCCTCCACTGCTTTATGGCTTCTTATTATTTCTTTATCCTCCTCCGTTACAAAGAAAAATATTTCAACAATAAATACTCATCAACAATGAAAAAACTACTAATCATTTCAGCTATGATGGCAACATCTTTCGCTGCCAATGCCCAAGAAAGGGGTATAGGCATCCATCTGGAGAACATGAATCCGTCCGTTGCACCTGGCACCGACTTCTATCAGTATGCTTGTGGAGGATGGATTGCCAACAATCCACTCGCTCCCGAATATTCTCGTTTCGGCAGTTTCGACATGGTGTCGGAGAACAACCGCAAGCAGATTCGCGAACTCATTGAGGGACTGGCCGCCACTCAGCATGAGAAAGGTTCTGTCGCTCAGAAAATCGGCGACCTTTACGCCATGATGATGGACTCCGTTCGTCAGAACAAGGATGGCGTGAAACCCATTATGGCCGACCTCAAGGCCATTGAGAGCATCAACGACCGCGAAGCCCTGAAGAAATATCTGGTGGCCAACTCCATCACTTCGGGACGTCTGCCTTTCGGCATGTATCTCGAGGCCGACATGATGGACAGCAAGAAGAACATGCTCCAGTTCGCGCAAAGTGGGCTCTCCCTCGGACAGAAGGACTATTACCTTAACGACGACGAGGCTACTGTCAAAATACGCGAGGCTTTCAAGAAACATGTGGTCAACTTCTTCAAATTGGTGGGCTACAGTGAGACTGATGCCACAAAGAAGATGAACAACATCATGGAACTTGAAACTCGTCTGGCCAAGGCGCACAAGAGCCGCGTTGAACTGCGCGACCCTGCCTCCAACTACCATAAGATGACCTACGACGAGCTGAAGAACCAATACAAAGGCATTGACTGGGATGAACTTTGCCGTGTGAATTTCATGGATCCCGCTCTTGTGGGCAATGTGTCGGTCGGACAACTTGAGGCCATGAAGGAAGGTATCGATATGCTCAACGACGCTCCTGTCCAGCAAATCAAAGACTGGGCTCAATTCTCCATCATCAGCGGAGCGGCTTCCATCCTCGGTGACGAGATGTATGCTGAGTCCTTCGATTTCAACGGACGTGTGATGTCGGGCCGTAAAGAGCAGCAGGCGCGTTGGAAACGTTCTGTCAATGCTGTCAACGGTGTGCTTGGTGAGGCTGTCGGACAAATGTACGTTGAGAAGTACTTCCCACCCGAGAACAAGATTCGCATGATGGCATTGGTGAAGAACCTGCAGGTTGCCCTCGCACAGCGTATCGACGCGCAGGAGTGGATGAGCGACAGCACCAAGCAGTATGCTAAGGCCAAGCTTGACGCTTTCTATGTGAAAATCGGTTATCCCGACAAGTGGCGCGACTACTCTTCGCTCAATATCGACCCTCAACTCTCACTCTATGAGAACATGAAGGCCGTATCCATCTGGGCTTCCAAGGACGAGGCTGAACGCAAGTTCAACAAGCCAGTGGATCCCGATGAGTGGTACATGACACCGCAGACTGTCAACGCATATTATAACCCGACCACAAACGAAATCTGTTTCCCAGCTGGCATTCTCCAGTATCCGTTCTTCGACATGAAGGCTGATGATGCGTTCAACTATGGTGCTATCGGTGTGGTCATCGGACATGAGATGACTCACGGATTCGACGACCAAGGACGACAGTTCGACAAGGACGGCAACTTCCGCGACTGGTGGGCTCAGGGCGACGGCGACAAGTTCAAGGCTCGCGCCAAGGTGATGTCTGATTTCTTCGACAACATCAAGGTGCTCCCCGACCTCAATGCCAACGGTTCCCTCACACTGGGCGAGAACCTCGCCGACCACGGTGGACTGCAGGTGGCTTATGCGGCTTTCAAAAACGCTACACAAAACCATCCGCTTAAGAAAGTGGAAGGCCTTACACCTGAACAGCGTTTCTTCCTTGCTTATGCAAACGTATGGGCACAGAACATCACCACCGAGGAGATTCGCAACCTCACCAACCGCGACCCTCATGCTCTGGGTGAGTGGCGTGTCAATGGCGCGCTGCCTCACATCGACGCTTGGTATGATGCTTTCGGCATCAAGAAGGATGCCAAACTCTTCGTGCCTAAGAAGGATCGTGTCACCATTTGGTAAGCCTTTCGTCAATCGTATTACCTCTTTACTGAAGTTTCGGAAGTTATAAATAAGGAGTTAAATAGGGAGTTAAGCCAGCCGAGCAGGCTGGAAGTTAAGCACTTTCGTGCTGGACGATACTACGGCAATTCAATGCTATTGTCCTGTGCATAGCACATAACTCCCAAGAGCGAAGCGAGTTTACTTCCATTTTTACTTCCTAAAGTTGAATTCTTTACTTATAAATAAGGTCATGGTTTCCCACCATGGCCTTTTTTTTGCTTATTTCTTAAAAGATGTTAAAATATTGCATTTTCTTAGTACTATGTATTGCAAGGTACTAAAAACTTTATATCTTTGCAATCGAAACGTGACGTATCCGGCCGGTACGAATCGTTTCAACCCGTTTTCGCGAGACGGGTCATCAAACAAATCGTTTAACAATTCAAAAAACTGAAACTCATTATGGCACAGAAAAGATTATTTCGCTCAACTTCAAGCAAAATGCTTGGTGGCGTTTGTGGCGGTCTTGCAGAATATTTCGACGTTGATCCTACTCTCGTACGTATCGCTTATCTCCTCCTGGAGTTCTGCACCGCTTTCTTCCCTGGAATTTTGTTGTACATCATCTGTTGGATTGTCATTCCTGAGAATAAATAAAGGAATGTTAGTTCGACTTCAACTTGAACTAAAACAGTGATTCCTATGAATGTTGACAATGCAAAATCACAAATGAGGAAGGGAATGCTTGAGTATTGCATCATGCTCCTCCTGCGCGATCAGACTTGCTATGTCTCCGATATCATACAGCAACTCAAGGAGGCCGAACTGATTGTGATGGAAGGGACCCTTTATCCTCTGCTGACACGACTCAAAAACGATGGACTGCTCTCCTACGAATGGAAGGAAAGCACACAAGGACCACCACGTAAGTACTATATGCTCACCAACCAGGGACAAATCGTACTGCTTCAACTCGACGAAGCATGGGGAGAGATTGAGAATACTGTAAAACTTCTCCGTGTGAAGAAAATCGAAAACAATTGACCTTATTATAATTGGAGAAATGAAAAAGAATATCACCATCAACATCTTCGGACAACTCTACGCTTTCGACGAGGATGCATACGAACTGTTGAAAAACTATGAGGACTCTCTCCGCAGCGCTTTCAGCTCACAACCTGGAGGACATGAAATAGCCGACGATATCGAGGCAAGAATAGCCGAACTGCTCAACGAACTGAAAAGCAATGGGGTGGAAGCTATCACCATTGAACATGTCCAGGATATCATCAAGCGCATTGGAACACCTGAAGATATCACTGGCAACGATGATGAAACTAAGGAAGAGGGAGAAGCAAACCATACGGATTCCAATGAACAGACCCAAAATGAAAGCAAGTCGGCGAATAATGAGCCAAACTTTGCCTCTTCGTTCAGAAATAAACGACTCTTTCGCGATGCCAACAACAAGATGCTTGCTGGTGTGCTGGGAGGACTGGCTGGATATTTCAACCAGGACGCCACTTTCTGGCGAATCGGATATGCTGTCCTGTTGGCGATTTGCTTCTTCGCTGACATCTCTTTTATCAGTTCGCTCTCTGGTTTTCTAATCATCGGATATATCCTCTTGGCTATACTCCTTCCTGTGGCTAAGACTCCTGAGGACCGACTGAGAATGAAAGGAGTGGATGTGACGCCACAAAGCCTCGCACAGGAGGTGATGGACGACAGCAGACGTAATGAGGTCAGAAACGAGAACCAAGAGGTGGTCAATAGAGCAGGGGGATGCATTTTGAAAGGATGCCTCGTCTCTATCGCGCTGCTGCTGATTATCCCTTTGGTCCTTGTGCTGATTGCTTTCTTCGCATTGCTCTTCCTTCCTGCTCAATTGGCTGATTTCCATATTTTCGATGGTTCTTTAGGTGAGATGCTCTCTGCCTCCACCACGGCGTCGGCTATCATGTTGGTCTGCTTGATTGTAGGTTTCCTCATCATCATCTACTGCATCTTCCACGCCATCATGAGCAATTCGGGAAAGGTGAAGCCAATGGGCTTCAAGCAGCGACTGTTCTGGCTTGTGGCTTGGTTCGTCTGCTTCGCGGGATTCATCGCGTCTTCGGTCTGGATTGGCGAGAAAGTGGCGGGAATGGCCTACAAACTGAACCGTCATCCGGGTATCCATATCAATGTGGATGATATTACATGCGGCAGCATGAACGGCATCGAACTCAATGAAGATGACTGGGACTATTTCAATGAGGAGGACTTCGAGCTGATAAAAGCGGAGAAGTGTGACGGAGGACGTTACACATATACAGGGCAGCATTTCACAGGCGATGACGATGACCGCTACCTCGATGCCTACAATATCAATGGAGGAATCGTTTATCATGCACAGAAGAGGGAGTATGTCACACCTGGACTCTATCGACTTACAGCAGTGGCAAGAACAGACCGTACAAGCGATAATGCAGTGTTCATCTTCGCCCAGACCGAATCCATGGAGAATGATGATTCTGTGGCAACTGTAGGACAGCAGACCCAGGATTCCGTAGTGGTGAAGGTCGGTGGGGCAGTGAAGGTGTCTGTAGGACGACATGATAGTAGTGTGCGTAAAGTCGCAAAGCCCAATGCCTCTACGCAACTTGTCGCAGTTCCTGCATACGGCGATGAGGGTGGATTGCTGAAGGAACAACTCAAGAAAATGGCGGAAAGCCATTCTTTGCCAGCATGGGTTGATGATGATTATGACGATATCCTCGAGGCCAACAATGGCAACGGCTATGGCTGGAGCATCGTCACCATCGACAGCATCCGTGTTGGCGAGGGGCAGAAAGCAGTCTATGGCATCACGACCGACCCTGCTTTCAACGGCGGACACACCATGACTGGAAAATGGTTCTCTGCATGTGAATTCCATCTCGACAGAATCGGAGACTGACAGAATCGGAAACTGAATTAAGAATAGGCTATAGAAGCACCCCAACGCTTCTATAGCCTTTTTTTTCTTTAGATTCTCTAGAAATTCTAGATATTCTAGATTTTCTAGTCACTGTCTGAAAAAACAGCCCTTCCCGCTGGAATCTCTCTAATATATAATGTGTATTCCCTCCCTTTCATCCCCGAATTGCAAAAAAAGCGGTTTTGCTTGAATTTTTCGTTTGAAAAGTTTTGCCAGTGGCGGAAAACGTTGTACCTTTGCATCCGCGTTCGGGTTT
>JAFXVU010000058.1 GCA_017534705.1 Bacteroidaceae bacterium | reverse complement strand
TTTTTTCTGCAAAATTACAAATATTAAGTGAATATTTACCCACAATCGGATTATTATTTGTTTTATTTCCGGATACTCAAAACACTCCGGATACTCAAAACACTCTGAATACTCAAAACACTCCGAATACTCAAAACACTCCGAATACTCAGAAAACTCCGAATACTCAGAAAACTCCGAATACTCAGAAAACTCCGAATACTCAAAACACTCCGAATACTCAGAAAACTCCGAATACTCAAAACACTCCGAATACTCAGAAAACTCCGAATACTCCGAATTATCAAAATACTCGGAACACTTCGAACACTCAGAATACTCCGATAATTCTGAATAGACAGAAAAAAAACGGCAGAATATTCACATATTCCGCCATTTTTCTTCAATACTTGGTATTGAACTAAATACTATGAAAAACTAACTCTGAAAAAATTACCTTATAATTACAGTGCAAAATTATAACATATACTTTTAGTTTGCAATATTTTGACACAAAAAATATCTAAACCAACAAAAATTCTAAGGTATTTTCTAATTGTTTGTAATGTTAATTGCATGTTTATTCAAATAATGCTTAATTCCAGTTTGAAATCGTAGTCAACCATTTCATCAAATTCTATTTTCCATCCCATACAATCTGTCTCAAAGGCCACTGTTATTTTTTGTTGAACATATACCCATTCTGAATTATTTTGCTTAACTTTGCATGATATAATTAATTAAAGAACCATCAAACTTGACCCTTACATAATATGGAAGAACTTTTCAGCGCATACCGCACTTTCTTTGGTAAAGGCGACGCTCTCTATCAGATTTTCTCTCCCTACAGAATTTGCCCTTTAGGAGCACATGTTGACCACCAGCATGGTCTGGTTTCAGGATTTGCTTTCAATTCAGGTATCGACTTTCTTTTCTCTGCCACTGAGAGCGGCAAGGTTGAGATGTGTTCGTTGTCGTTTGAAGGTCTCATGACCTTCAATGTCCGTGTACCTATGGAAGAGCGTCAGAAGAACTGGGGTGACTACCTTCGTGGTGCGGTATGGGCTCTGCAGCAGGATTTCAGTCTGAAGTCAGGTGTGAAAGGTGTTGTGAAGGGTAGTATGCCCATTGGTGGTCTGTCGTCGAGTGCTGCCTTGCTGTGCGGTTTTGTGAAGGCCATTGCTAAAGTCAACCATATTGAGCTTGACAAAATGCAAATCATCAATTACGCCTCGAGAGCTGAGCGTGAGTATGTCGGCCTCAACAATGGTATTCTTGACCAGGCTTGTGTTGTGCTCTGCGAGAACAAGAAACTGCTTTACCTCGACACCAAGACTCAGGAATATGAACTCATTCCTTTTGGAGACGGCAATACACCATTGCCATTCCGTTTCGGCATATTCTTCAGTGGTGTGACGCGAAAGCTTACTGGAACTGACTACAACCTACGCGTGTCGGAGTGCAAAACTGCTGCTTGGATTGTGGAGGCTTATCAGAACAAACCGCTTAAGGAACTGCAGAGCACAAGGTTGAGAGACGTCACCGAGGAGGAATTCGAGCAGTATGCCGACCGCATGCCAGAACGCTTCGCTAAGCGAGCTCGTCATTTCTATACAGAATGCGACCGTGTGACAGCAGGTGTGGAAGCATGGCGAAAAGGTGACATCAAAACCTTCGGTAGTCTTATTTTCCAGAGTTGCGAGAGCTCGATGAACAACTATGAATGTGGTTCACCCGAGTTAATCGCCTTATACAAGATTATGCGTGATGTGGATGGTGTGATTGGTGGTCGTTTCAGTGGTGCAGGTTTCAAGGGTGCTTGTATCACTCTTGTTGAACCAGGCAAAGAAGAGAGCATCCGCCAAAAAGTCACCGAACAATACCTCAAACAGTTCCCGCAATATAAGGACAGTTTCCAAATATTCTTCTGCGACCCTTCTGATGGCGTGGATTTCTTGTAAAAACAATCAATGGAAACCCTAAATAGGACCTAGATAATCATAGAAAAAAGACGACAATGAAGACCATAGTGATTGCGGCAGGCTACGCCACACGCCTTTACCCGTTGACAGAGAATTTCCCTAAACCGCTCTTGAAGATAGGTGAAAGCAGTATTCTCGGACGAATGCTCGATGATATCGATACCATCGACGACATCGATGAGCATATCATCGTCAGCAACCATAAATTTGCCCATCATTTCAACCAATGGGTCAACGAGTGCAAGCTCTGTAAACCTGTCACAGTCATCGACGATGGTACCTCCACCAACGAGACCCGCCTTGGCGCTGTTCGTGACCTGCTTCTTGCCATCAATCAGAAACAGGTGGATGATGATATTCTTGTGGTGGCCGCCGACAATATCCTCAACTTTTCCTTCCAAGGATTTGTGGATGCTTTCAAGAAACATGCCACCAGTATGATCATGTGCCATCATGAACCGGAGTTATACAAATTGCAGCGGACTGGCGTTGTGGCGATTGACGATGACTGTAAAGTATTGGAGATGCAAGAGAAACCTGAACATCCTGTCAGCCACTGGGCTGTTCCTCCTTTCTATATCTACAAACGCGACGACCTTCCGTTGATTCTCGACTGCTTGAACCATGGATGTGGTTTCGATGCACCTGGCAACCTTGCCCATTATCTGGTGGATAAGACTGTCATCCATGCCTTTGAGATGCCAGGCGAACGCTTCGACATCGGTTCACTCGACACCTATCACGAGGCCATCAAGCGCTTTGGATAAAAACTGGCATCTCTGGTTTTCTGGATTTAGATTTATCGATACTTATTTTTCATTATATCGTTATAACGTTATTACGATAACCAATATTAAATTATAAACATCAACGATATGACCATCAATTTAGAAAACAAAACTGTGTTTCTGACAGGTGTGGCAGGCTTTATTGGTTCCAACCTCGCCTTGCACCTTTTCAATAATGTCAAAGGTGTGAGAATCATCGGCATCGACAACATGAACGACTACTACGATGTACGTCTGAAAGAGGAACGTCTCGCACAAGTCTCAGCATATGGAAATTTCACCTTCATCAAAGGCGACATCGCCGACAGTGCGGTTATCAACGACATCTTCAGCAAATACCACCCCGAGGTAGTGGTCAACCTTGCTGCCCAGGCTGGTGTGCGCTACAGCATCATCAATCCTGATGCTTACATTCAGTCGAACCTCATCGGTTTCTACAATATCCTCGAGGCTTGTCGTCACAGTTACGATGGTGGTGAAAAAGGGGTGGAGCATCTGGTCTATGCCAGCAGCAGCAGTGTATATGGTTCCAACAAGAAAATACCTTATTCCACAGACGACAAAGTCGATAATCCCGTCTCACTTTATGCTGCCACCAAGAAGAGTAACGAACTTATGGCTCATGCTTACAGCAAGCTTTACAACATCCCTTCCACAGGACTTCGTTTCTTCACTGTTTATGGTCCTTGCGGCCGTCCCGACATGGCATATTTCGGATTCACCAATAAACTAGTGAAAGGCGAGACCATCAAGATTTTCAACTATGGTAACTGTAAGCGCGACTTCACATACGTAGACGACATCGTGGAGGGAGTGACCCGTGTGATGCAGAACGCTCCCGACCGGTTGACAGGAGACGATGGACTGCCCATGCCACCTTACAAGGTCTATAACATCGGTAACAGCAACCCTGAGAACTTGCTCGATTTCGTTTCCATCCTGCAGGAAGAACTCGTTCGAGCCGGTGTGTTGCCTACCGATTACGATTTCGACAGCCACAAGGAACTTGTCCCCATGCAGCCTGGCGACGTGCCTGTGACTTTTGCCGATACTTCCGCATTGGAGCGCGACTTCGGCTTCAAGCCATCTACCCCCTTACGCATTGGCTTACGTCGTTTTGCTGAATGGTACGTAGGTTATTACAAAAACAAGTAAACTTCCTGAATTACCTTCTTGTTTATCCATAATTCCTATTTATGTATTTATATGGTGGAAGCGGCCATGCCCGCGTCATTCGTGATATCATCGAGGCCTGTGGTTATACCTTGGAAGGCGTGATAGATATCAATCCTAACCTTCATGATTTCATGGGGGTTCCAGTTCAACACGATGTGGATGAACGTGTGAGGCAGATGATTATCAGCATTGGTTCCAACAAGATACGCCAACGCATTGGAGAACAATTTGCCGGACAAATAGAATTTCCCTCAGCGATTCATCCTTCAGCCATCGTATCACCATATATGGCTGGAATAGGCGAGGGTAGTGTGGTCATGCAGGGTGCCATCCTTCAGAGTGGCGTCAGTATAGGTCGTCATTGCATCATCAATACCGGTGTCAGTCTTGACCATGAGTGTGTGATTGGTGACTATGCCCATATATCTCCTCATGCCACCTTGTGTGGAGATGTTCAAGTAGGCGAGGGCACATGGGTTGGTGCCGGCAGTGTGGCCATTCCTGGCATCCGTATTGGCAAATGGAGTGTGATTGGTGCAGGCTCGGTCATTGTTCGCAACATCCCTGACGGAGTTGTGGCTTTCGGTAACCCCTGTAGGGTCATAAGGAAGATTCAGTAAGGTGTATTGAAGTACACGCAAGCATTTTGTTAGCTGAATTGTCGCAGACAGGTAATCTGTGTTCACCCGAAAAAAATGGAGTGTAACTGTTTGATAGCAGTTACACTCCGATTTTTATCAGATGTGGTGGATTATTCTACAACAACCTTGCGTCCATTATTAATGTAGATTCCCTTCTGGGTGGGTTTTGCATTGAGTTTCCTTCCACTCATATCGTACCACGCCGACTGGTCAACGGTCAATGAATGGTCAATGTCAATAATGCTTGAAGCACCGTCGCCGAAGTTGAGAACGAAGGCATTGACCAAAGATGGCAGTTCGCCTGCGGTGGTGCCATCTGCCAATTGGAAACGTGCGCGGAAAGCACCAATTGTTAACCCATTCTGTGGATAGTAAACCGTGTTATCATCACTAAGGTACAAAACTGAATTGTCTGCCTCTTCATAGCTAATGGGTAAGAAACTGCCTTCAAAGTTGACATAATCAGTTGCAACTGTCGAAGTGGTATTCTTGATGGTCACATTCTTGAACACAGGGTTGACAAGGTTTTCAGCTCTGTCCCACTTGATGATATAGGGCTTACCAGCTTCAATATTGTCAAGACTGCCTTCTGTGAAGTTCATCGTGAGTGTACCATTGGAGAAGGAAGTGCTTTCCAGTGTTTTCACAGTGGCGCCAACAAGGATGGATTCGCTAACAGTGACATTAAAAGGAACGCATAGTGTGTTCCATGCAGCGTCTTTGTAAAGGGTACGTTCGTTAAGTGTCACATTGGCTTTTTTGCCGGCATGGAGGGCGATAGCGTCAGTATTGTCAGAGTTGTTCTCTAGAACGACATCGAAATCGGCAGAAGTCAATGTTGAACCAGTCTGGTTCTCGTCGAAATGGATGTTGAACACAAAAACAGCCTTAGCAGTCTTGCTACCGTCGTTATAGACGAGAGCCTGCGCGATGGTGCAGCTCTCTCCATTGCTGTTGAGTCCTGGCATCTGTCCAATAGTGAAGGTCATTGCTGAAGGATTGAACTCGGAAAAAACGTATGAGTTGTTGCCCCAGCTCGTCACACCGCCATTGTTGTTGAACCAATGACCATAACCGTTAGCGGTAGAAACGCTTTCAATGAGTGAACCGTCTGCGTTGGTGGCATAGAACATCATTTCGTCGTTGCCAGGACCAGAAGAGCTGTAAGCTACCATCTTGGAAGCTATGTCAGACACATTCATCTGGAAGGCTGTGCCGAGTGTGGAGGCTGCTGTTCCGTCGATGGTCACTGAGGTTCCTGAGTATTCGGTTGATGCAGGGAAATAGACATCGTAAGTCAGAGTGGCATTTTCAATGTCACTTTCATCTTGTTGAGGATCCACATCCTCTGCTTCTGAGAAGTCTTTGGATGTCAAAGATGCCCCAGTCTCGCTCTCATCGAAATGGATGTTGAACACGAACACAGCCTTGGCCCTCTTGTTTCCATCGTTATAGACCATTGCCTGCGAAATGGTGCGGGTCTCTCCATTGCTGTTGAGTCCTGGCATCTGTCCTATAGTGAAGGTCAGTGTTGACGGATTGAACTCGGAATAAACGTATGAGTTGTTGCCCCAGTTCGTCACGCCGCCATTGTTGTTGAACCAATGACCGGGATCGTTGGCCGTAGAACCACTTTCGATGAGTGAGCCATCTGCATTGGCGGCATAGAACATGATTTCGTCGGCACCAGGACCAGAGGAGTTATAAACGACCCTCTTGGAAGCGATGTCTGATAGGTTCAGCTGGAAGGCAGTACCCAGATCGGCAGCAGCTGTGCCACTAATGCTCACTGTTGTGCCTGGGTAATTATCACCTGCCGGGAAATAGACATCGTATGTCAAAGTCACGTTTTGAATGTCGCGTCCGTCGATTGTAGGCTCTACATACACGATTGCCTTGGATTGGTCAATGTCGGTGTTGTTGAACGACAGGGTGTAAGGCCACTGGTCGTCGTTGCTTGGAGTATCATCCCACTTATGTTGATAATAGGATGAAGGAGCAGGTACTACCATGAACCAGAGTTTGCTGACATTAGCGGGTACGACAAAAGACACATCGACAGATGTCTCGCCTGTGCCTTGGCAATAGATATTGTCGTTAGTACTGTAAACCCGACTACCGTCTTTGAGTAAGGCTACATATCCCAGACGGAAACCACGAGAGGATGCGTTGTTCACGGAATTGTAGGTGGTTCTGCCGGATGATGCGAAGACGCTCTCGCCATTCAGGTATTGGGCTGGGTCGCCATCTGCAAGGTTTGCCCCAGGATTAAGCGCCTTGAATGTAGTGGTCAATTCTGTCCCTTCGGCGGGAACAGTCAGAGGTACGGCATTGAACCCTGTACTCTGAGGGCAACTGGAGTATGCCACCTGGTATTCGCCATCTGCGTTCAAAGCAGCCGCATAACGGAAGTCACCGATATAGTTGTCGCGGTAAGGTTCGCAGGCATCCCAGTCCCAAGTCACGCAGTGTGCAGCGTAGTTGTAATAATGGCGGAACAAATCATTCACACTCCAGTTTTGCAGACGCATCAGCACCTGGTTGAAGTCGAGAACCTGAGTAACATTATAGTTCCAAACGTTAGCAATCGTATTCAGTCCGAAATTCTGAACCAAATAGTAGAAAAACCAATAACTCTGGTAGCGGTGCCACTCATGGGTGAAGGCCAGATTATGTGAGTTGCGAAACACATTGATGCTCTCGGTGAACATGGCTTCAGGATAAGTTTGCAACGACTGCCATTGAGCCGTCTGTTCCCATGTGACGGAACCATTACCCACAGCACCGTGAAATCCTGTCTGAACATTGGAAAGAGTTCCTTGTTTCGAAGCCTCGGCATAGCACATATAATGGAAAGAATGTCCTATTTCGTGAGCAACGGCTGTACCAACAGGTTTACAAGTTGAGGGGCTGAGCCATATCGCCGATACCTGATAATCGTAACCACCACCATAGCATATCCATTCTGTACTATGGTTGAGCAATACCATTACCTTGTATTTATTAAGATTGGAGTTGTAGGGGTCAACAAATCCCAATTGGTTGATTTCGAGGTCGAAGAAAGCCTCGCACTTAGCCAACAAGTCCCAGACATCAACTTGGTATGCGGTCTCTGCATTGGTAGGAAGAGTGTCTCCATAACCTTTGTCCCAGTAAATGATGACGTTGTCTGATTCCACGCTTCTGCTTTCCGACCAAGTGTATTCGTTGTTAGGGTCATTTTGAGCATAGATGAGCGTGTCGGTACGGTTGCGCCATTCTTGTGGAATGTAGTGCTGCTTGGCGGCACAAACAAAAAGACTGCTCATACTGAGCAATAGTGTGAGTAAAAAAATTCTCATTTGTCGTTATGGTTAGTAATTAGTTTTCAAGTGAAAAAAAGGACTTATTCAAAAATTGGTGCAAAATTACATTATTCTTTCCAAATTTCAGATACTTTTTCATTATGTTTTGCTAATTTCGCAATGTGTTAGTAATAAACCACAGAAAAGAATCGACAAACATGAACGATACCCCCGACTTCGCACAAGGAGTGGAACAAAAACTCTTTGCCAAGGCAATGAGCAAAAGGTTACCCATTTATGGCAATCTGGAGCTTACTCCTTTGTGCAACATGAACTGCGATATGTGTTTTGTGCGCCTCTCGCCTCAAGAAATGTCTTCGAAAGGTCGTTTGCGCACTGTCGAAGAATATATCCGTTTAGTGGATGAAATGCGTGAAGCAGGGGTTTTGTTTATTCAACTCACTGGGGGTGAGCCTCTCATTTATCCCGATTTCCGAAAACTCTATACTCGCCTTATTGAATCCGGGATGGTGGTGACCGTCAACACCAACGGAACATTGATTGATGACGACTGGGCTGATTTCTTCGCCTCTCATCCGCCTCGTCGTATCAACATCACACTTTATGGGGCAGACAATGAGACTTATCACTCGCTCTGTCATCTTGACCGGGGTTATGACAAGACAGTAGCTGCCATCCAATGTTTGAAGCAAAGAGGAGTAATGGTTAAACTCAACCATAGTGTCACCCAGAAAAACCAAGACCAATTAGATAAGATTATTCAGGTGTCTGCCTTGCTTGATGTACCCATCAAAGTCGATACCTATATGTATCCGTCTGTGAGAGAGCGCTCTAAGCCTTTCGACCACAATGTAAAACTTAAAGCGGAGGAAATGGCGGCGATAGACCATGACCTGCTTAAACGCTCTTTGCCTTCTGGTGCCTATAGGGATTACTGTCGAAAGCAATTGGAAAGGTTGGAGGAATGGTACAGAAGCATGACCCAGAAAACACCTCATCCCAAGCCCATCAATTGCAATGCTGGACGGTGCGCCTTCATCGTTAACTGGCAAGGCATGCTGCGTCCATGTATCATGATGGACACCCCGTCTGTTGACGTTTTCGAGACTGGATTTGCTCAAGGCTGGAACATCATCAGTGAGGCTGCATCTCACATCACGTTCTCACCTTCTTGTTCAGTTTGCAAAATGCTGCCAATATGTAAGGTGTGTGCTGCATCTGCTATCTTGGAAACAGGCAACAATCATGATGCGCCCCAGTATTTATGTCAGTCAGCACAAGCCTTTTATACAATTCTCCAGCAAAATAGTCATTATTGACGAATGTTTTCGCTCGTTAATGAATGTGAATCTGTTGATTAATTTAACAATTCTTCCTAATTTTGCACATCAAAAGAAAAGAGGCGATGCGCAGCACATATAACGACCGCTAAAATGGACATCACAACCCACAGAAGGATTTCAGCCCGCATTCTGTTGGCAGTATTCCTGACGATTCAGATACTAGCCATCATTCATATCCATGAGGATATGGGTGAGGAAGTCATATGCCATGACTGTGTGGCCCATGTTCATCACAACGGTCATTTGTCCAGTGCTTCTTTTGCCATTGACAGCTGTTTGATATGTCAGTTCCTGTCGTTGCCCTATACCATGGCTACAGCGTTACTGCTTATCGCTATCTTTCATACTGAGACTAGACATTATGGTTGTTTTGCTGAACGTCTTTACAACACTGCGTCTCAGTTCGTCTTTTTGAGGGCACCTCCCGTAATTGGTTGATTTCCATATTTTTATTATTTACTTTCTTTGTTTCTGCGTATTAGAATAATACGTGGAATGCTTGTATGGATAGGTGTATTGTATAATCACGTAATTAAGTATTTATGAAACCAACCATTTTATTAATATCATCATTATTTGTGGGCGTAGGAGCCCATGCTCAAGATTTGGATATAGACACATGCCTTCATTTACAAGAAGTAACGGTGACTGGTTTGACAGGTAAAATAAAAGTTAAGGAATTGCCAGCGCCAGTAACCGTGATGTCGCCTGTACAGTTAGAGGCACATTTCTCAACCAATGTTATTGATGCTATTGCGCACGACCCTGGTATTTCGCAAATCACAACAGGAGCGGGTATCTCCAAACCCGTGATTCGTGGATTGGGCTACAACCGTTTGTTGTTGGTCAGCGACGGTGTACGACAAGAAGGACAACAGTGGGGAGATGAACATGGCATTGAAATTGACGATCATGCCGTAAACAGCGTAGAAGTGCTTAAAGGACCAGCCTCTCTGATGTATGGCTCTGACGCCATGGCAGGTGTGGTCATCTTCCGTGACGACCCTTTACTAACATCGGGTGAAATACATGGAGAGATGACAACAGGCTATCAGACCAACAACGACATGAAGGACTTGTCTCTGAATATTGCTGGAAACCAGAACGGATTTGTATGGAGTATGCGTGCCAGTGGCAAATGGGCAGGTGAATATTCGAACAGCCACAACCACGATGTCCACAATTCACAGTTCCGTGAACAAGCCGTCAGTGGAATGGCCGGGTTGAAAAAAGATTGGGGGCAATCGCTCCTTCGCGTTTCCACTTACTATAATCGGCCTGGTATTGTGGAAGAGGAGGAAGACCCTTTTCAGCGTATCAAGCACTTCAAGGCTGTTCTAGACAACTCCATCAATATTGGAGATGGTAGTCTGAAAGCCATCTTTGGCTACCAGCGTAATAGCAGAAAAGAATACGAAGAAGCAGATGAGTGCGGACTGGCAATGTTGCTACACACAGTCAGTTATGATGTCAGGTTTGTCTCTCCAGAGATGAATGGATGGAAGTACAATATCGGAATCGGTGGTATGTGGCAAAAAAACGACAACAAGGGTGAGGAGTTTCTCATACCCGATTACAATCTTTTTGATGCAGGCGTTTTCACTACAGTCAGCAAGGATATTGACCGTCTTCATCTCAGTGGTGGTCTGCGTTTCGACAACCGTCATCTTTCCAGCAAAGCATGTGATGATATTTTCTCTGCTTTCAGTCGCAACCTCAACGGAGTGACGGGAAGTATAGGCGCCACTTATAACCTAAGTGACAATCTCGACTTTCGCTTGAATGTGGCGAGAGGATTTCGAGCGCCTAATCTCAGTGAGCTTGGCAGCAATGGTGAGCATGAGGGGACTTTCCGTTATGAAAAAGGCAACAGCAACCTCAGTCCAGAGTTCAGTTGGCAGTTTGATGCCGGTCTGGACTATTCCACAGAGTTCTTCTCAGCCAGCATGGCACTCTTCGCCAACCGTATCAGCAATTATATCTATGCTCAAAAGAATGGCGAGATAATCGACGATGTGCCAGTCTATTGCTATACCCAGGGAGACGCACGCATTCTTGGAGGTGAGGCCACCATTATCCTTCATCCAATCAAGCATTTGCATTGGGAGAACGATTTCTCATACGTCAATAGTGTACAAATGCACCAACCTGATGAAAGCAAGTATTTACCTCTAACTCCGGCACCTCGTTGGATTTCCACATTGCACTACGACATCAAAGGCAGAAGCCGTGCTGTGCGTAACATGTTCGCTGAGATTGAGGTGGATGTCAATTTCCGTCAGAACCATTACTACAAGGTAGAACAAACGGAAACAGCAACTCCAAGTTACACACTTGTCAACCTTTCGGCAGGGACAGACATCTTGTCGCGCGGACACAAACTGTTTTCTTTCTACCTGTCGTGTCATAATCTCTTCAACCGCGCCTACGTCAGTCATCTTAATCGACTCAAAGACATGGATATTTACAATATGGGGCGCAACCTCTGCATGAAAGTGGTTATCCCCGTTGGTTGGGGAGGACAATAGATTATAGGAAGTCCATAGAAGCTAGAAATCCTAGAGAATCTTAGTGAATATGGAAATCCTAGCTTATGCTATCTCGCAATAAAAAGAGCCGCAATTGCGGCTCTTTTTATTAGAATAATATTCAATTATTTGATGAGGTCTACACTTCGTTTGACGAAATCGTTGAGAGCTTCGCCTTTGAGAAGTCCGTTTTGGAGGAGGGCTAAGTCGATGAGCTGTTTCACAACCTTGTTGTCGGCTGTGGCCTTGAGTATTGTTTCCTTGCGTTGTTCACGCTGTGACTCGATGTCGGCTTCCACCTTGTTCAGTTCATCTCGGCTTTCCTGAGTAATCTCGTCGTACTTCTTGTCTTTGTTCATCTGATTGATGGCGTCCTTACGTGCCGTGAGACCACGAATCTCAGCATCGAAGGGGTTAAGACTGTCACCTATAGCTGTCTCGCTGTCTGCGAGCACTGCCTTCACCAGACGGTGGTCGGTGTTGAGCACAAGGTTGTACATGTCGGGCATCTCTCCATAGAAAGCCATACCTGGCTGAATCTTCGCCATGTCTTTCATACGACGCATATACTCGCTCTGGGTGATGATGACCGGAGACTGGTTCTCGCCCAATGCTTGGGCTTCCACATTGTAGTTCACTTTTTCATTTTTAGGTAGCTGACCTGTGAACACGGCGTTAAGCAGTTCCTTCTTCTCATTGTCGAGTTCTTCCTTCTTCTCCTCATCCTTCACAATCAGTCTGTCGATGACATCTGCGTCCACGCGAGTGAAGCGGCTCTTGTCGAATTTCCGCTCCAACAGACCGATGACAGCTACATCGAGCTCACCGTTGAGCAGCAACACATTGTAGCCCTTGTTGTTGGCAGATTCGATATAGCTATATTGCTCATCCTTGTTGTTGGCATAGAGATAGATGAGGTTGCCTTCCTTGTCTGTCTGTACATCCTTAATGAGGGTTTGGTATTCTTCAAAAGTATAATACTTACCTTCTGTGTCCTTGAGCAGTGCGAACTGTTTGGCGCGGTCATAGAAATCGTCCTCTGTGAGCATACCATAGTGGATGAAAATCTTCAAGTCGTCCCACTTGCTTTCAAAATCTTTTCGGTCCTGGGTAAAGATGCTTTTCAGACGGTCGCTCACCTTCTTGCTGATGTAGCCAGAGATTTTCTTCACATTAGCGTCGCTCTGCAGGTATGAACGGCTGACATTCAAAGGAATGTCCGGAGAGTCGATGACACCGTGAAGCAGTGTGAGGAAGTCTGGCACGATGCCTTCCACAGAATCAGTGACGAAAACTTGGTTGCAGTAGAGCTGGATTTTGTTCTTCTGCAGGTCGAGATTAGATTTCACCTTCGGGAAATACAATACGCCTGTAAGATGGAACGGATAGTCCACATTGAGGTGAATCCAGAAGAGCGGTTCGTCGCTCATGGGGTAGAGGTCGGAGTAGAACTTCTTGTAGTCCTCGTCTTTAAGATCCGATGGTTTGCGGGTCCACAACGGGTTGATGTCGTTGATGATGTTGTCTTCCTCGGTATCAACTTGCTTGCCGTCTTTCCATTCCTTCTTTTTTCCAAAGGCTATCGCTACGGGAAGGAAATGGCAATACTTGCGAAGCAAATCCGAAATTTTGTTCTCCTCCAAAAAATCCTTGCAGTCATCGTCGATATACATTACGATGTCAGTACCACGGTCAGCCTTTTCGCAGTCCTCAATGGAGAATTCTGGACTGCCATCGCACGACCATTTCACGGCTTTTGCATCCTCTTGCCAGCTTTTGGTGATGATTTCCACCTTCTTGCTCACCATAAAGGATGAGTAGAAGCCCAGTCCGAAGTGGCCAATGATGGCGTTGGCATTATCTTTATACTTATCGAGGAAGTCATTGGCACCCGAAAACGCGATTTGGTTGATATACTTGTCGATTTCTTCTTCTGTCATACCGATACCGCGGTCGCTTACGGTCAGTGTGCCTGCTTCCTTATCAATGCTCACGCGTACGGTCAAGTCGCCTGCCTCCCCCTTCAAATCACCATTCGAAGCGAGAGTTTTCAACTTTTGTGTGGTATCTACTGCATTTGAAACAATCTCACGAATGAAAATCTCATGATCGGAATAAAGAAATTTCTTGATGACGGGGAATATGTTTTCCGTCGTCACACCAATATTACCTTTTTGCATAATCTAGTTTGTTAATAATTATTGTTGTCTGCGTTGTGATATTACTTCTGGATAATCCGGATAATCCGAACTATCTTAATGTTCTGTTATTATTATTTGCAATAAAAATGCCAGTCACGAGTGACTGACATTTTGGCATTGTTTTGAAGTTAATCCTTGTCTTCGGTTGACAATATTTCCACTTCCTGGTGCTCGGCAATGAGTGCGATTTTGTTCTTCTCCGCATCAAAAGTACCTTTGATAAGGTCACCTTCAGCGATTTCACCATCGATGATCATGGTGGCAATCTCGTCTTCCAGGTAGGTCTGGATAGCTCGTTTGAGAGGACGAGCGCCGAACTGAATGTCATAGCCTTCCTGTACGATGAACTCATAAGCTGACTCATCGAGCACAAGTTGGTGTCCCATATTTTCCACTCGGGTATAAAGTGATTTCAACTCTAAATCAACGATGGAGCGTATGGCTTTTTCATCGAGTTGATCGAAGGTAATGATGTCGTCAATACGGTTGAGGAACTCAGGCGAGAACTGTCGGTTGAGCGCTTTCTGAATTACGCTCCTTGACACTTCCTTGTCGGTCAAGGCACTCATGGCATTGAAACCTACACCACGGCCGAATTCCTTGAGTTGGCGGCTACCAACGTTGGAGGTCATGATGATGACGGTGTTGCGGAAATCCACAGTTCGTCCATTGCTGTCGGTCAGACGCCCTTCGTCCATCACCTGCAGTAATAAGTTATAGACATCGTTATGCGCCTTTTCAATCTCGTCGAGCAAGACAATGGAGTAGGGGTGACGGCGCACTCGTTCGGTGAGTTGTCCGCCCTCTTCATAACCAACATATCCTGGAGGCGCACCTACCAGGCGTGAGACCGTGAACTTCTCCATGTATTCGCTCATATCGATGCGGATGATGGCGTCCTGGCTGCCGAACATGAATTCAGCCAACTGCTTGGCAAGATAGGTCTTACCCACACCCGTAGGTCCGAGGAACAGGAATGAGCCTATAGGATGGTTGGGTTCCTTCAATCCTACACGACTTCGCTGTATGGCGCGTACCAATTTGTCGATGGCAGTGTCCTGAGAAATGACCTTGTTCTTAAGCGCTGTGGCCATGCCTTTCATTCTGATGCCCTCGGATTGCTCCAGCTTCTGTACAGGAACACCTGTCATCATTGATACCGCATGTGCCACCATGTCTGCATCCACAGTGACACGATTGTCTTGCAGTTGCGATTCCCATTCCTTCTTCAGTTGGTTGACATGATCTTCCAGTCTGTGTACTTGGTCGCGGTAAGCGGCA
>JAFXVU010000057.1 GCA_017534705.1 Bacteroidaceae bacterium | reverse complement strand
AGTCTGGGACGACTCGTTACCTTCATCGGTTAGGTTGCCATCTATCCTTTCTTGCAGATGTGTCTTCGTGTTTGACCTCCCACCGATGTTCCACCAGCAGTAGTTATTTGCATCAGCGACATTGAAGCAGATGAGGAATCCTTCGTCCCCCTCCACTTTTGTGGCGTCAAGGTCGATGGTGTAGCTGTTTCCGAGTGTCAATGCGCTGAGTGTGAATAGATTCCCCTCCATACCCGTGTCGGTCTGGCGCAGCGCGCCGTTCTCCACCTGCCACTGGCCTCCTCTGCTTGTCCAGTCGGTGAGCGACTCGACGCTGAAGTCGTTCTGATAGAGTGTCGTGCCGTCTGAGGTGATGACGATGTTGTCGTACTTGGCAGAGGTCTTCCATGTGCTCAGGGCGAAGTGAATGGGTAGGGGTGAGTCCGTCAGTCCTGTGAAGTACTGCAGTTCATCGAACGAGGTGATTTCAGTGTTGCCCTTGAACACCTCACCGAGGTCCGTTACTGCTGCGGCTTCATTGAAACTTAGTTCGCCGTCATGGTTCGTGTCCCAGTTGGCGACGCACAGGGCTTCAACTGCTGGGTCGGCGAAGTCGATGACACGTCCTTTTGGATAAAGATAATAGGCTAATGATCCTACACTCAAAAGGCAAACCATAATGGCAATAAGACGAACTGGACGCAGTTCGATTCTTACTGGCAATGCCGAGTCTGTGATATGGCGGATATCACTTTCCAGTTCCATGATGTTTTGGTAGCGTCTCTCTATGGGCATGAGGCAGTGCTTCACCACCAGGTCCATTTTTCTTCCCAGCCCCATCTGGCTAAGGATGACACCAATTGAATAGATGTCGTTGCGCATGTCCGGGTTTCCTCCCGCCTTCTGTTCGGGCGACATGTAGCGTTCTGTGCCGCCAGGTTGCTTAAGCACGGCGTAGGCATCGGTATCGGCCAGACCGAAGTCGATGATCTTCACATTGTGACCGTTTCTTGTCACCATGATGTTCTGAGGTTTCAAATCACGGTGTACCACGTCGTTTTGATGTAGGTATTTCACCCCTTCAATCAATTCCCCCATCACCTTATGGCGTTCCTCTATCGAGGGGTGCCTGGCGAGAAAACTACTCAGGGTTTCTCCCTCCACCCATTCCATCACGATACATGTTCCCAGTCCCTCAACGTTTTCCAGGCTGGTTACCCTCGAGATGTTGGGATGATTTAGTCTGACGTGAATTTCGAACTCCTTGCGCAGCATCTCCTGAAAAACAGGCATGTCGGCCTCATCGGGTATCAGGCCTTTCAGCATCCACCATTGGCCATAACGCATGGCACGCACCAAAACATTATGCTTGGTGCGCCTCACCTCACTGAGGTTTGTGAAATGGTCGTCGATGTCTTCTAATCCGCCGAAGATGATACCTGATGGTTCGTCGTCGTTCATTTCAAGATTTTTAAATCAATCAGTTATTCATCCAACCATCAACGCGAAATGAATCTATACAGTCATCAGTGATGGATATCGATGCCTTTATCTTTTAACTATTCCTCAAATACTTGAAAGTGGATGCCTCCCAAACGTCCGGCTATATAGGAAATAGGTGATGCACCCCGATGTACCAGATTGCTCAGATACAGAGGCTCGTTCTCGATGATGAGCGGACAATCGAAGGTGTCGCCCACACTCAATTTCGACTTCTCCGACTCGAGGATACGGAATGTCACTCCTTTGTCATCGATTTTTTCTATCAGCACTCGGCGGTCGGGTTTCCACGTCAGTTCCACTTTCAATCCTTTCCCATACAGTTTGGTTTCCAGATGCACAGTCCTCACGGGGTCACTGGGATTACTGTCCTTGTCTCTTGCATTGACGGCCGATTGCAGAGTAGCCAGGTCTTTGTAGCCGACAAAACGCGCCAGCACATCGAGTGTATGTCGCATGGGGCGCACCTGTTGCTCGTCGGGTAAGTATCCCCACAGGCGTTTCAGCGTGTTGACGGATATCTTCTGGTGTATCGTCTCCCAGATATGATTGGAGAGCCAAACGAAATCCGGAGCTGTCTGCATTTCCAACCCCATTTTCCGTTCCACTTCTTTACGAATATCTACTTCCATCGTGTTGTGTTTTTTATAGTTGCAAAAATAAGCAAAATTCCGTTATTTTCAAGAAATCTGCATACAGAAAAATGCAGTTGGATAAACTTGGATGGGATTTTGGATGAAAACGGACAGAACGCAATAATGTTTTTAATCTTCGGCATAGGCAACAGCCCGATAGAGTGAGAACACAGCCAAAATTGCGATTAAGTGAGTACAAAAGAGAACTTGTTCTCACTTTGTTGGACGTGAGCATTTTAGGCGAAGCCAATGTTCAACGGTCATTCAGACGGATGGACATGGACGAACATGTATAAACATGGACGGAAATCATTCCGTTTTATAGTTGTGAACGTAATACTTTTGCAATCTAAAAAGGAAATCTGGCTAGCCAGAAATTTGGGTGCTAATGAACAACCAACAACAAAAATGCTTATGAAAAAGAAACAACTTCTCCAGAAGATCGTCAAATCTATTCGTTAAGTTTCAGCGTCTTTCCTATTGGACTATAATCGAACGGCTGAAGTGTTAATGCATTTACACATGACTCCTAAATACTGTTCTTTCATTTCATTTTCTGCGTTCCCCCAAAAATGTATTTATTATGACTTGTCCTACTTTTCTTAACTACTGGGATGATGTGATTCAAAATTGGTTGAATGGTAGCATCGACCCCATCCAGCAACAATTCTTAAACGTGAATTGGCTGAATTTGAGTCCAGACAATATGCCCCAACCGTATTGGGGCGATCTAGAATACTGCTCAATCGTCAATTCTAGTATAACAAATCAACCTTGATATAACGTGATATTTATGAGAACAAAACAATTACTAACCTTTTTGTCCGCTTTGCTCATCAGCATCGCGGCACAGGCCCAAGACTATGACATCGAGGACGATGGAATCTACTATGACATCGAGCTTGATGGAATCTACTACATCTACCTTGGTGATGGAGAAATGGCGGTGACTCGGGGGCCTAATGAGTACTCTGGTACAGTAATCATTCCAAGCCAATTCGAATACGAATACACTGAATGGACAGAATTGGACGACGAAGGTTACTCTTGGAGTCATACTAATACTATTACAGTTACAGTCACGTCAATAGGTAATTCTGCTTTCTATGGTTGCCGCCATACCTCCGTGACCATCCCCAACAGCGTCACATCAATTTGTGAATGGGCTTTCGAAGGTTGTTCTGAGACCTCCGTGACCATCCCCAGCAGCGTCACACGGATAGATAATGCTTTCGGAAGTTGCAGCGAGTCCTCAATCCATTGGACACCGAATGCTGATACAGAAATCGATTTAGACTATGCAGGCCTCACTTCCACCAACCACTGCACACTCTACCTCTACAAGAACGCGTACAATGCGGCAATGGTGGACCAACTGGTATCCAGCCTTGACGGACAGTTCATGGAAATCAACGTGATTGATGTCATTGCCTTCGCCGACCCAGCAGTGGAAGCACTGTGTATAGCCAACTGGGACACAGACCACGACGGAGTGTTGACCATGGCCGAAGCCACAGCAGTGACAAGCCTCGGCGAGGTGTTCAAGGGCAACCGTGAAATCACCTCGTTCGACGAACTGCAGTGCTTCAAGGGACTGACATCCATAGGCAATGGAACTTTCGATTATTGCTCCAACCTGACCTCGGTGACCATCCCTGAGAGCGTGACATCAATAGGTGACAGGGCTTTCTTTAATTGCCACTTAACAACTCTTACAATTCCAAGCAATATTACAAGTATCGGAACTAGCGCTTTCCTGGATTGTGGAATGGCGTTGAATTCTATCACTGTAGAAAGGGGTAATACCAAGTATGATTCACGCGACAATTGTAATGCTATCATCGAGACAGCTACAAACGAATTACTATGGGGCTGTAACAATACGGTTATTCCAAATACTGTTACGAGCATAGGTAACAGCGCATTTTCGCATTGTATGGAATTGTCTTCAATAAATATTCCAGACGGTGTCACAACTATTGGTTCGTGGGCTTTTTATTGTTGTGACAATTTAAGGTCCTTAGTTATACCAGACAATGTTACGACAATTGGCGAAGATGCCTTTTGGCATTGTAGTAAGTTAACAACAGTGTTATTGGGTAGTAGCGTAAAAGACATTGGAAACACTGCTTTTCAAAGCTGCTCCAGGCTGGTCTCTGTGACCATCCCCGAGAGCGTCACATCAATAGGAGATTATGCTTTTGAAAAATGCCCCAGCCTGACCAGTATCGTTGTGGAAAACGGCAACCCTGTATATGACTCACGCGGTAACTGCAACGCCATTATCAAGACTGCTACCAACACACTTGTTAGTGGTTGCAAAAACACCGTGATTCCCAACAGCGTCACATCAATAGGGGATCATGCTTTCATGAATTGCTCTGGCCTGACCTCTGTGACCATTCCCAACAGCGTCACATCAATAGGTGAGTACGCTTTCGACCAATGTGGTTTGACCTCCGTGACCATTCCCAACAGCGTCACGTCAATAGATAAATATTCATTTTCCAGATGTCATAACCTGACCGAAATCCACTGGACTCCGAATGCAAATACAAACCTCAGCTCAAGATTGAGCAATGCTGACCTCACCTCCACCATTCGCACACTGTATCTCTACAAGAACTCGGACAATGCGGCGATGGTGGACCAACTGGTGTCTGACCTAGAAGGACAGTTCAAGGAAATCATAGTTGTATGCCCTCTTGAACTGGCAGCCTATCTTGCCGAAGACGGCAGCGGTGACTACTACTGCACCTACTACAATGAGGACGACAGCTACGCCGTGGGCGACAACCTCGCCGAGGCCTACACTGCCACAGTCAGTGGCAGCACCGTGACGCTCACACCCATCGAAGGAGGTGTCATCCTCGCTGGCACGCCTGTGATTCTGCGCAGCACGCAAGAAACCATTCCGCTGAACTACGCTGGCAGTAACACCACCGCCACTTACGGACAGAACGACCTGCTCGGCACAGCCGAATCCCTCGCCGTAAGCAAGAGCGGCAACATCTATGTAATGAGAAATGGTAAGTTCTACATCGCTGTAGGAGGTACGATACCCGCCAACAGGGCATACCTGCAGCTCAACGCTTCAGCAGGAGCACCATCCCGTCTCGACATGGTGATTGGCGAGGCCACAGCCTTGCAACGGGTACAGGATGAAACCGAAGCCGAAGTTTGGTACACCCTCAGCGGTGTACGTGTCGAGCATCCGACCAAGGCCGGCATCTACATCAAGAACGGCATGAAGGTACTCGTGAAGTAAGATTTCATGCTTGGAATTGCCCAACTATCGTCCAGCACGAAAGTGCTTAACTCCCATTTTAACTCCCTTTTTATATAATTCGTGACAAACAAAAAATCAAAAGATATGAGACAGAAGATTCAATACATCATCATTTCGATGCTGTTCCTGCTCGCCACCCCGGCCGTGCTGACAGCATACGGACAGCCGATGCTGACCTTCTCCGCCCAGAACGGAACCATTGCCGCCACGGCAGAAGGCACAGCCATCACCTCCGGGGCAACGGTGGCACAAGGCACCACACTGACCTTCACCATCGCTCCCTCGCAAGGATACACCCTTTCGTCCCTCACCGAGCAGCAGTTCGTCTTCGGTGATGACGCTCAGGCGAACAACCGCTTCGCGGACATGGACACTGGCACCGACGTGACTGCCAGCGCTATCTATAGCGCATCGACTGGTACTTATACCTACACCTGCACTATGCCCGCCAACAACTTCGACGTGAGGGCTGTGTTCATGCCCAAGCCCATCACTTTCGCCGACCCAGCAGTGGAAACTCTCTGCGTCGCCAACTGGGACACCAACCACGACGGCGAGCTGGACGAGGCAGAGGCCGCTGCAGTGACTGACCTCGGGGAGGTGTTTAAGGGCAACACTGAAATCACCTCGTTCGACGAACTGCAGTACTTCACGGGACTGACAGACACGCCACGGCCCGTTCATTTCGCTTTGAGCACATGGAAGACCTCTGCCAAGTACGACAACATAGTCATCACCTCAGACGGCACGACACTCTATCAGAACGACTTCAGCATCGAGTCGCTCACCGACTGGACCAACATTGGAGGAGGCCAGTGGCAGGTGGAGAACGGCGCGCTGCGCCAGACCGACACGGGTATGGAGGGGAATCTATTTACACTCAGCGCATTGACACTTGGAAACAACTACACCATCGACCTTGACGCCACAAAAGTGGAGGGAGAAGAGGGATTCCTCATCTGCTTCAATGTCGCTGATGCAAATAACTACTGCTGGTGGAACATCGGTGGGAGGTCAAACACGAAGACACATCTGCAAGAAAGGATAGATGGCAACCTAACCGATGAAGGTAACGAGTCGTCCCAGACT
>JAFXVU010000056.1 GCA_017534705.1 Bacteroidaceae bacterium | reverse complement strand
GACTCAAACGCACAGTCTCTTTCCTTCCCCGACGTTTGTTTCTTGGTATGGGGATGGCTGTGGTGTTGTGGTCCAAATTTAATATCTTGGCGTTCTATATCGCCATTACCCTCTTTTTTCTTGTCTATACAATCCGCATACACCGATTCCACGATTTCCTCAAGGCTGTCTTGCCTTTCACAATTGGTTTTCTGTCGGTGACTTTCCCCTTGTGCCTGTTCTATAGTCTCAATGGTGCGTTCGATGACATGATGCGTGTGTATTTCCACGACAACCTTTTCCTTTACATGGAGCCAAGTGATGTACTGAAGGCTGGAGGTTCAACAGCACATCCCATCACTCACTTTTTTACAGTCTTGGGCATGCATATTCGGGATAACTCAATGTTTTTCCTCAGTGCCCTTATTGCATGGATATGGCTACGACGTAAGCATATCCATGTTTCATGGCTTTTCCTGTCGGCCTTTGTCTTGACTGCATTGTCGGTGTTTATCAAACCCGATTATTATAAATACTATAGCTTTATTCTCGCTGTATTTGTTCCATTCTGTGTGTTACCACTCTCTTCATATAAGCTGAAACCATTGTTCAAGAAACAAGGAGCGTTAGTGTTGACTTTGGTCACTGTGGCTGTCGTTGTGGCAGGCAGCGAGAATTTATGGAAGATTAGGTTGAAAAAAGATGATTATATTCAGTTCAGGTTTGCACGGACAATCATGAAAGAAAAGCATCCCACACTGCTCAATTATTATTGTCAGGATCAAGGGGTGTTCGCCGTTACTGGTATTGTGCCAACAGATAGGTATTATTGCGACTTCAACAACGAACTTCCAGCAGTTCATGAGGCTCACGACAGTATCGTTGCCAATCAGCAAGTACAGTTCGTGGTCACGATGTGGAAGTCGGATTTAGAGGGTTACAGCATAGTTGACCAAGCAATGTGTCCCGTGAAGGGTGTGATGTTCTATTTATATAAAAGGGATTAAATACGAATCGTTATGTTACTGAAAGGATGGTTGTTGGTGGTGGTAGCAATGGCTATTGCGGTCATCTGTATGATGTTCATTAAGGATGGAGAGAACAAGAGCGTAAAGCGCTGTTATCTCGAGCGGATGGGTGTCTTGGTGTTTTTCGCCATCTTGGTCAGCGTCGTCTTATATAAGCTTCCGACTGCGTTCGTTGTCAATAATGACAAGACTTGTGATGAAGTGAAGGTGATAGGAAAAACAAGCATTCACACAGAGTGGGGTGTTGTCATTCCTATGGACGAGTTGGAACAGTCGGCAGAATATGTGGTGAACAAGGGACTTGACACCCTCGTGCTATTTCCCATCATCTACAGCAAGGCTGGCTATAAAGCTTACGACACCTCATCGCTTACCGATGATGTGGTGGATATCCCTCCCTGCGAATACCGTAAGGCTATGCATCATGTCTCCACTTTCTTCGTCTTCCCTGATGAGGATTTGCTGAAAATCACAGAGCCACGCCTTGAGCATGATTATGCATTACTGACCCGTGCTCAACTCAATTTTGTTATCAACTCGATTGTTATAGGAAGTGTGGCTGCTGAAGAACAATAGACTTACGAACTTATTCCCGTTCTTACGACTTGATGTATTGTAAGGCAAGGCGAAGAAGGCTGTAGGATAAATCCACATGAAGCAGTGCCTTGAATTCAGTTATAGATACCAAGGTTGGATTTTCTTGATATACTCTCTTTACATCCTCAAGTTGTTGGGCTGTCATGATATCGTAAATCGAAATCATTCCATTGCACACATATTCCGTGAGATGTCCGATGATGGTGCCTTCGGTCAGTCCACGCTGACGCATCACTTCTTCAATGGAACGATATTGCATGAAGAGTTTGTAACTCACCTCGGCTGTTTTCTCCTTGGGTTTCTTCTCTTTCTGTTGGGCACTTGATTTCTCTCGGTTTTTTCTTGTACGTTTCTGGCCTCCTTTATCGGCATTCTGCTTGTCGTCGGCTTGTAGCATACTCTGAGCCTTGAAATCGAGGTAGGAACGTATGTCGAATCCCTTCTCCTCTACAAGTTCTAAGGTAATTGAAGCAGAATAATAGGATTGACGTAAGAGGAACAGATTGTCGGTGTAGCGTTTGAGGATAGTTTTGTTCTCTATGCGTATGTCGGATTTCGACAGCAGGTCGGAAAGTAGGCCACGGATAGTATTGCCGAAATAAGTGCATCCTTTCTTCACTCTTTCCTGCAAAAGGACTTTGTCGGTATAGATACTGTCAATCTGTTGTTGGAATTTATTGGCGACATCGGTCACTTTGCTTTTAAATTCGTCACAACTCTTCTTATAGGCTTTGAGCAAGTCTGGTTGTTGTTTGTAGAGATGCTCATCGAGAATACGAGTGACATAATTAAGGGTCATTTCCATTTGCCTGAAATCAAACAGCTGTCTAAGGAGTTCCCGGTAGTATACTTTCTCTAGTTCTGGAAGTCTCGCCTCTGCTTCATCTTGTTTCTGCGCCATCCCGTCGAGGTACTCGTTGATGGTGTTGTCGGGGATGATAGAGTACTGGTGGATGGGCGACACCATGACCAGACCATCCAAACTCCGGCAACGGCTCAGCGCCACATACACTTGTCCATGGGCAAACGAGGCGTCTGCATCAATCACAGCCTTGTCGAAGGTCAGCCCTTGGCTTTTGTGGATGGTGATGGCCCATGCAAGACGCAAGGGGATTTGCATGAACGACCCTTTCACTTCTTCTGTGATTTGTTTGGTCTGGTCGTCAATAGCGTACTGTGTGTTGTCCCATTTCTCCTTGCCAACACGCACGCTATTGCCGTCTTCGCATTGCACAACAACCGTCTCATCCAAAGGGTTGATGCCTGTCACACGCCCTATCTTGCCATTAAAGTAGAGCTGCTCGCGACTGTTGTCGTTTTTCACGAACATCACCTGGGCACCGATTTTTAATGTCAACACTTCATCGGCAGGGTAGATGGTCTCGGGGAAGTCACCCTCAATAGCAGCCCTGAAAGTCACGCTCTGGCTCTGAATACTGTCTAGCATTTGTTCGTTGTAGCGTTGGGCCTTGAATTTATGCGTGGTCAGCCGTATGTAGCCCGGATGACTGTTGGCGTCGAAATTTGGCATATACCGGCTATTGATGGCATCAATGGTGGCTTTGGAGGTGTTGCCGTTTCGGATATCATTGAGCAACGAGATAAAAACCTCGTTTTCTTGCCGATAGACTTTCTGTAGCTCGATGGTCATATAACTGATTTGCTGCAATGCCCTGGAAGAGAAGAAATAAGGTGTTGGGTAGTAGTCCTTGATTTGTTCCCATTCATCATCTTTAGCCACAGGTGCCAGTTGCTGCAAATCGCCAATCATCAGCAACTGTACTCCTCCGAAGGGTTTAGTACGGTCGCGGTACTGGCGCAGACGGTTGTCGATGGCATCAAGGAGGTCGGCACGCACCATACTGATTTCATCGATGATGAGCAGGTCAAGTCCACGTATGATGTTCTGCTTTTCTTTGCTGAAAGTGTAGTATCCTCCTTTCTTCTTTTCCAGAGAGTTGGGAAGAACCACACCTGGAGAAATCTGGAAAAAGGAATGTATGGTGACTCCACCAGCATTGATAGCTGCTACTCCTGTTGGTGCCACGATAATCATGCGCTTAGGGGTGCGCTCTCTAAGGGTCTTGAGGAAAGTGGTCTTGCCTGTGCCTGCCTTTCCTGTGAGAAAAACGCTGGTGTTGGTTCTGGAGATGTATTCCCAGGCTAAATGGAGTTCTTTGTTTTTCATTATTTTCGTAGAGGGGTATTCGAGATAGCTTTTTGGGGGGATTCGCAAGGATGATGTCTATTCGGTTTTATGGGGTGGCTTTTTTCCGTAGAGCCGGGCGATGATGTCTGGACGGTTCAGACGGTGTAGAGTGGCGATGATTCGTTTTCGTTCTTCTGCTTTGTACCAGAAGAAAAACATGCGTTGCTCGAGTTTGTCACGCTGGCTTTTAGCGGAGAAGACGGGTTGCAGGGTGTAAGGGTCATAGCCTGTGTACCATGTTTCGGTACTGACTGTCATAGGGGTAGGTGTAAAGTCCTGCACTTGTTCGAGTTGGAAGTCAAGGTCTTTGGTAATGGCGGCGAGTTCGGCCATGTCTTCTGCTTTGCACCCTGGATGGCTGCTGATGAAATAGGGGATGATTTGCTGCCGAAGGTGATGTTGGGCGTTGATTCGGTCGAAGATGCGTTTGAAATCGTAGAACAACTTGAACGATGGCTTCCGCATTAGCATGAGCACACGGTCAGAGGTGTGTTCGGGTGCCACTTTCAATCGCCCGCTGACATGACGGCAGATGAGTTCACGGGTATATTCCTCGTTGGCGTGGTTCACGTTTGGGTCCTTCGACTGGTGGAGCAGCAGATCGTAGCGCACACCGCTACCGATAAAACTCTTCTTGATACCAGGCAAGGCGTCCACTGAACGGTAAAGGTCGGTGAGGGATGAATGGTCGGTGTTGAGGTTGGGGCAAACCTGCGGATGTATGCAGGACGGGCGCTTGCATACCCCACAGGCTTTCGGGTTCTTGCCCTTCATGCCGTACATGTTCGCACTTGGTCCACCTAGGTCGCTGATATAGCCTTTGAAATCGGGCATAGCTGTCACTTGACGCACTTCTTTGAGAATACTCTCCTTGCTGCGGCTGACAATGAACTTTCCTTGATGGGCGGAGATGGTACAGAAGGCACAACCTCCAAAACAACCGCGGTGGATGTTGATGGAGAACTTGATCATCTCGTATGCGGGGATGCGCTTGCCTCGGTATTTAGGGTGTGGCAAACGGGTGTAAGGCAAATCGAAGACGTCGTCGAGTTCAGCCTGCGTCATAGGAGGGTAGGGAGGATTCACTACTGCATACATGTCCTCAACTTCCTGAATGAGCCGCTGGGCATGCATTTTGTTAGATTCTTCTTCAATATGCCGGAAATTCTCAGCCTGGTATTTCTTGTTGGCCAGACATTCTTCATGTGAATGCAGCACAATGTCGTCATTGCGGATGCCTCCTGGAATGTCGTTGCGTGAGAATAACATCACTGTCTGTGGTTGTGGATGGCGCATCATTAACGTATGGAAAAGGTCGGTAGTGATGTCGCAATCCTGTTCGTTCAGCAATGACGCAAGGGAGGTGATGGGTTTCTCGCCCATACCATAGATAATCATGTCGGCATGGCTGTCACAGAGGATGCATCGGTGAAGACTGTCATCCCAATAATCGTAATGGGTGAGGCGCCGCATGGATGCCTCAATGCCGCCTAAGACTACTGGCACATCGGGATAGAGCTGCTTGAGGATATGACTATAGACAATAGTGGGGTATTCTGGGCGTAAGTCGTGACGACCATCGGGAGAATATGCGTCTTCACTTCGCAAACGACGGTTGGCGGTGTATTTGTTGACCATGGAGTCCATACAGCCAGGGGCAATTCCGAAAAACAACCGAGGACGTCCCAACTTCTTGAAATCGCGCCAGTCTCCATGCCAGTCGGGTTGTGGAACTATGGCAACATGAAGCCCCGTGGCCTCTAAGGTACGACCTATCACTGCGGCACCAAAAGAAGGATGGTCCACGTAGGCATCACCGCTGAACAGAATCACGTCGAGACCATTCCACCCCCTTTGTTCCACTTCTTTCTTGGTGGTCGGTAGGAAATCAACTGTCTTGTATTCCCTCATCATTATTCTCTTCCTTGTTTCTGTTCCAATCAAGGTAAAGCATGGCGAGTTCCTTCAGACCATAGGCCTTCATGTTGTCGTTGTAAATGACGTTGAAACAGAGGTCGAGCAAGTCCTTGCAGTCGTCGTTTGAGAAAATGAAGGAACGGATGTTGCTGCGCAGTTTGTCGAGTGTGTTGTCGTCTATGATTCCAGTGCTTTCAACAAGGTCGTTGAGCAAACTGTATTTGTCAATGGTCTGCAGGTTCTCTTCGCTCACATTGATGCTGCGTGTTCCCGATTTGTTGGCTTGTATCTTGTACATAAGAATAGATGGTTTACTGGGAGTTGATGGGGGAATAGTATGTTGGGAGATGATTAGGCATCTTTTGCAAAGATAGTGTATTTTGGTTATTTATCGTGTGTTTTTCATTGTCTTTTTATACAAAAGTAGTAATTTTGCAGAATAATTCGGATTACAATAAAGAATAACATAAAAATTAAGATGGCAAAAGAACTGAAAGACCTCACCAAGAGGAGTGTAAATTACTCACAGTGGTATAACGAACTGGTCGTGAAGGCCGACCTGGCAGAACAGGCCGACGTGAGAGGATGTATGGTAATCAAACCTTACGGATATGCGATTTGGGAGAAGATGCAGAGCATCCTCGACGGAATGTTTAAGGAAACCGGTGTACAGAATGCCTATTTCCCGTTGCTGATTCCCAAGTCCTTCCTCAGCCGTGAGGCAGAGCATGTCGAGGGATTCGCCAAGGAGTGCGCTGTGGTGACACACTATCGTCTGAAGACCAACGACACACATGACGGTGTGGTGGTTGACCCTGCCGCCAAACTCGACGAGGAACTCATCATACGTCCTACTTCTGAAACCATTATCTGGAACACCTATAAGAACTGGATCAAGTCGTACCGCGACCTGCCCATTCTCTGCAACCAATGGTGCAACGTGATGCGTTGGGAGATGCGTACACGACTGTTCCTGCGTACCAGTGAGTTCCTCTGGCAAGAAGGACACACGGCTCACGCCACACGCGAGGAAGCCGAGGAGCGCGCCAAGCTCATGCTCAAGATTTATGCTGAGTTCGCTGAGAAATACATGGCTGTGCCTGTTGTGCAGGGTGTGAAGAGTGAGACAGAGCGTTTCGCCGGCGCACTCGATACCTATACCATCGAGGCCATGATGCAGGACGGAAAAGCCTTGCAGAGTGGAACCAGCCATTTCCTCGGACAGAACTTCGGAAAGGCGTTCGACGTGCAGTTCCTTAACAAAGACAACAAACCAGAGTACGCATGGGCCACAAGTTGGGGCGTGAGCACCCGACTGATGGGCGCACTCATCATGACCCACTCCGACGACAACGGACTGGTTCTGCCACCAGCTTTAGCTCCTATTCAAGTGGTCATCGTGCCTATTTACAAGAACGATGAGCAACTCCAGGCCATCAATGACAAGGTGGATGGTATTGTTGCCAAGTTGAAAGGCATGGGTGTGAGTGTGAAGTATGACAATGCTGACAACAAACGTCCAGGATTCAAGTTCGCTGACTATGAACTCAAGGGAATTCCTGTGCGTCTTGTGATGGGAGCACGCGATTTGGAGAACGGCACCGTTGAAGTGATGCGCCGCGACACTCTCGAGAAAGAGACTCGTTCACTGGAGGGAATCGAAGAATATGTGAAGTCCTTACTCGACGACATGCAGCAGAACATCTACAAGAAGGCAGTCGATTTCCGCGACGCACATATCTATGAATGCGACAACTATGATGAGTTCAAGGAGCGTGTCAAGGATGGTGGTTTCTTCCTTTGTCACTGGGATGGCACCGCTGAGACCGAGGCTCGCATCAAGGAGGAGACACAAGCCACTATTCGTTGTGTGCCTTTCGCTTACGAGCAGACTCCTGGCGTGGATATGGTCACAGGAAAGCCCAGCAAGTGCCGCGTGCTCATCGCCAGAGCATATTGATGGCATATTGTTGACAAATTAATAAAGCATAAATCCGGCTGCGCTCACGCGTGGCCGGATTTATTGTCTTGATAATATTACAATTCAAATTTATTGGCTTAATAATGTAATAATACCTTCAATCAATTAACCTATGTGAAAAAACTGTTTATTATGTCGCTTTTGCTGTTTCTGTTTCTGTTCAATGGGACACGCCTACATCTGTTTGCTGTTGCTCTGGGGTGCGTTCCAAGCAAAGCGTCTTGAGCCCTGAGGCATCATGCGTGGTCCGCCATTCTTGCCACCTCTGAACTGGCCTCTCATCTTCTGCTGACCACCTCTTGGTTTCATTCCTTTATTTATGCCTCTGCGGCCATTGTTACCACCCATAGCGTAAACCTTCTGAATCTGCTTTGGGTTGAGAATGGTACGGAATTTCTTGTAGTAGTTTTCCTGTACTTCTATCTTCTCCTTCTTCTCCTTGAACCCATTGACCATGCGGTCTTCCACTTCCTTGTCTGTCAGTGCTTTGCGCTCTGGACGAGTCTTTGGACCTTGTTTGGCATCATTGTTGTTCTTGTCCTCTTTCTTGCTCACCTCTTTTTGGGGGTGGTATTTGGTGTTCACAGCCTGCAAGTCGTTCACGTATGACTTGTAAATCTCGGTGAACTTGGCAGTGGTGGCGTCGTCGAGAGAGAGTTGGTTGGCTATCTGGTTGGCGCGCATCTCTGTCATCTTGCTCATGTCGGGACGTGGGCCTTGGCGTCTGCCGCGGTTCTGGTTGTTGTCAACTTGTTGTGCGAATGCAGTCATGCTGATCATTGCAGTGGCTATGGCCATCATAAAATACTTTTTCATAATCCTAAATTTGTTGTAGTTGTTGATAATTGTTTTTTTCAGTGGCAAGCAAGTTTTCTTGTGATTTCTGTGTGAAAACGCTTCGGAGGCCCCAGGGTTCTTCTTGTCCGAGTCGTCTTCTCTTGCCGCTCACAATTATCTGACTCACAAAAAACGTAAAAGATTAATGGTAAGATGCTTTTTTTATTCTTCTTAACATTTAGAATAAACGAAATTGCATTATATTTGCAAAATCATATCAATTAATGCTGACCTAACAAGTGTCAAATAATATTATGTATATATACCGTTTATTTTTTTACTATATTTATCACAATGAACACTAGAAATCAATGGAAAATCGCGACTTTCCTTATAGTATGCAGTCTGTTAGCAACTGCCTGTAAGAAAAGTCATTGCAAACACGAAATTAGCCCACAAGCTGATAACAGCCAGTTTGTGAATCTCACTGATGTTGTCCCAGATGCCATCCTGGAAATACGCTATTTCTCCACCTATAACTTCGTAGGTCAACGAATAGACGGCTATGAGGAACCCACAGCACTTCTGACAAGAGTTGCTGCTGATAGTCTCAAGGCTGTGAGCGACGACCTGATGCTGTTGGGATATCGATTGAAAATTTATGATGCTTACCGTCCACAGAAAGGTGTTGACCATTTTGTCAGGTGGGCCGCTGATGTGCCCGACACGATTATGAAACCTTATTTTTATCCCGACCTGGATAAAAGTGTACTTTTCGAACAAGATTATATCTGTGAGAAGAGCGGACATACTCGAGGTTCTACACTTGACCTCACACTTTTCGACATGACTAAAGAGAAAGAACTCGATATGGGTGGCACATTTGACTGGTTCGGTCCCGAAAGTCATCCAGACTTCTGCGGTAATCCAGTCACAGGGGAGTACACAGGTGACAATTCCAAGAGCTCTACTGGTCGTTCCATCACTCCAGAGCAGTTCAAGAATCGCATGATACTACGGCAGGCCATGATACGACACGGATTTAAACCCTACGAAAGTGAATGGTGGCATTTCGTACTTCGTGACGAGCCTTTCCCTAACACGTATTTCACCTTCCCCGTAAAGAAAATCAAGCATCACTCCCATAGAAAGAATCGCTGCAAGAAGCAGTGCAAAAAATAGTGCTAAAAATAGTGAAATGTTTTTTCTAAAATTATTGGTGTAACCGTAATTATTCTTATATTTGCGTTTGAAACCTTTTAACTCTTACTGATGAGAGAAAAACTGATGAAAATATGGTCGCTTTATGCCGATGGATTCCGAAACATGACAATCGGCAAATCATTGTGGGCTTTGATTCTCATTAAACTCTTCATTATGTTCTGCATTCTTCGTGTATTCTTCTTCCCTAACTACCTTAACAATGTAGCTGACAATGATGCTCAAAAAGAAGATTTCGTCAGCCAGCAACTCATCGACCGCCGCCCCTGATAAACCAATAATTTCAAAAATCTAGAATGTCTAGAATATCTAGTATATCTAGTTAATAATAATCTATAAATCAATTAATTATAATAGTTTATTTAAGTGATACTTTAATATATTAATAACACACAAGCTTATGGAAAACATTGATATGTCATTGATTGATTGGTCGCGTGCGCAGTTCGCGCTTACTGCGATTTATCATTGGATATTTGTCCCTCTGACCCTTGGGCTGGCATTAGTCATGGCAATCATGGAGACCATCTACTACCGCACCAAGAGCGATTTCTGGAAGCAGACAGCAAAGTTCTGGCAAACGATTTTCGGTATCAACTTCGCAGTAGGTGTTGCTACAGGACTCATCCTTGAATTTGAGTTCGGCACTAACTGGAGCAACTACAGTTGGTTTGTGGGCGACATCTTCGGAGCGCCGCTCGCCATTGAAGGTATAGTCGCTTTCTTTATGGAAGCTACTTTTGTGGCAGTGATGTTTTTTGGATGGAATAAAGTGAGCAGAGGCTTCCACCTTGCCTCCACATGGCTCACGGGCATTGGCGCCACTATCTCTGCATGGTGGATTCTGGTGGCTAACTCTTGGATGCAATATCCTGTAGGGATGGAATTCAACCCTGACACCGCTCGCAACGAGATGGTAGATTTCATGGCTGTGGCTTTTTCACCTATGGCGGTCAATAAGTTTTGCCACACGGTGCTTTCTGGCTGGGTCCTTGGTGCCCTTTTCGTCGTAGGCGTCAGTTGCTGGTACTTGCTGAAGAACCGTGATAAAGAGAAAGAGTTTGCCTTAGGCAGCATCAAAATTGCCGCTTGGACAGGTCTTGTTGCCGCTGGTCTTTGCGCTCTTACAGGAGATGGTGCCGGCTATGAGGTGGCTCAACGGCAGCCCATGAAACTCGCAGCCATGGAAGGCTATTATGAGGGCGAGGCTGGTGCTGGTTTGGTGGCTTTCGGTATACTGAATCCCGATAAAGAATGCCCCACTGACAGTGTTGATCCTTTCTTGTTCCGTATTGAAGTGCCTCACATGCTCTCCATCTTGGCTGAAAGAGACCCGGAGGCTTTTGTTCCTGGTATCAAGAATATCTTGGAGGGTGGCTATACGCAAAAGGACGGAACAGTTGCTCTCTCTGTTGAGGAGAAGATGGAGCGAGGTCGAAAGGCAATTGTGGCATTCTCCAACTACCGAACTGCCAAAGCTGAAGGTGACACTGCCACTGCAGTTGCCGCCCGTCAGACCCTTGATGAGAATATGCCTTACTTTGGCTACGGTTACATCAAGAACGCTGAAGATGTGGTGCCTAACGTCCCGCTGACTTTCTACATGTTCCGCATTATGGTGATGCTTGGCGGTTATTTTATTCTTTTCTTCATGGTGATGCTGTTCTTCGTGTACAAGAAGGACCTCAGCCGCATGAAGTGGATGCACTGGATTGCTTTGCTCACCATTCCATTGGGATACATCGCTGGCCAGGCTGGCTGGGCTGTGGCAGAGTGTGGTCGTCAGCCATGGGTGATTCAAGACATGCTACCGACGAATGTGGCGGTGTCGCAACTCTCGACATCAAGCGTTCAACTCACGTTCTTCATCTTCTTGTTCCTCTTTACGGTGATGCTTATCGCCGAGATTGGTATTATGTGTAAAACTATAAAGAAAGGGCCCAAACTATGACTTATTCTTTTCTTCAGCAATATTGGTGGTTTATCGTGTCGTTGCTGGCAGGCCTGTTGGTATTCCTGTTGTTTGTCCAAGGTGGCAATTCATTGCTTCTGACCTTGCCCAAAAGCGACACACAGCGCCGTCTGATGATCAACTCCACAGGACGCAAGTGGGAGTTCACCTTTACTACACTCGTTACCTTTGGCGGCGCTTTCTTCGCGTCCTTCCCTCTCTTTTACAGCACAAGTTTTGGAGGCGCTTACTGGCTGTGGATGATTTTGCTGTTCAGTTTTGTGCTTCAAGCTGTGAGTTATGAGTTCCGTGCCAAGGCTGGCAATCTCTTGGGTGAGAAAGTCTATCACGTCTTCCTCGTGATTAATGGCATTATCGCTCCGCTACTTTTGGGAGGCGCTGTCTCGACCTTCTTTACCGGAAGTGGATTTGTGGTGAACAAAGACAACATATCCTCGCAGTTCCAGCCCATCATCAGCCAGTGGTCCAGTTCATGGCATGGCTTGGAAGCTCTCGTGAATCCTTGGAATATTTCGCTTGGCATTGCGGTGCTCTTTCTGGCGCGTGTGTTGGCTGAACTGTATTTCATTAATGACATCAACGAGCGTCAGTTGCAGAACAACACACGCCGACGACTGTGGAGCGACGGCTTGGCCTTCCTTATCTTCTTCCTCATATGGTTTGTCCACATGCTCTTGATGGACGGTTTTGCAGTGGATAGTACGACAGGGGAGGTTATCATGGAGCCTTACAAGTATCTCCATAACTTGCTGGCCATGCCACTGGTAATGGTCATCTTGCTCGTAGGTGTGGTGTTGGTGCTTTTCGGACTTTTGCGAACACTGGCGAAACCCGACTTTGAAAAGGGCATCTGGTATAGTGGGGTAGGCACAGTGTTGACGGTCACCATGTTGCTGCTCCTCGCTGGCTACAACCATACAGCCTATTATCCCAGTACGACGAGTCTCCAAAGCAGTCTGACATTGGAAAACAGTTGCTCGAGCGAATTCACGCTGACGACTATGTTTTATGTTTCATTGCTTGTGCCTTTTGTCTTGGCCTACATTGTTTATGCTTGGCGGAAAATCAACAACCGTAAGATTGATGCTTCAGAATTGATGGACGAACACGCCTATTGAACGCGCCCATTGTCAGACATCCACAAAAAATCCGCCCTTTCATCTGAAAGTGGCGGATTTTTAGCGTCATACAATCTCTTTTTTACAATTCATCCAGTTTTTCAGCAGAACGCTCAAGAATGGAGGCGGCTAGCCCGTCGGCGGTTTGGATAATGGTGACAAGCGGATATAACATCCTTGCTGCATCGTAACTCTTCACCTCCTCGACACTGTTCATGTTGATGCCCCAAGCACCCATGTGCCAGCGTATGGCAAGCATCTCGTCATCACTGAGTTCCAATCCGCTGCATAAAGCGAGCACCAGCGATTTCTCGCCATGCCCCATAGGAAAACTTTTGTAGGTAACCTTGTAGCCTTCGGCATCCTCCCATGTTCCCAATGGCGTCTTCCGCTTCTTCACCGTTCGAACGTAGATGTCGGCCTTGCATAAGTCGTGAAGCAGGCTGGCCAGGATGATGCTGTCATGCTTCACGCTACTCTCCAATGAAGGCTCCAGTTTCTTCATTCCTTCCCAGACTGCCATGGCGGCTTTGTAAGTGTTCAGCGAATGCTCTACCAATCCTCCTGCTACATTCAGATGATGTCCGGCTGATGCTGGCGCTTCAAAGAAACCCAGTTGTTCTAGGTCCTCAATAAGGTTGTCAATACCTTCTCTCTTCGTGGATTTCAGGAGTTGGATGAATTCTTCCTTGTTCTTCTTGATGTTTTGTTCCATATTTGTAAAAATGGTTTTAGAAAGACAATAATAGTTTTCTTTGCAAAAGTACACATTATTTCTCTTTTGGACTATTGAAAACGTCTGTTTTTTTCTTCTCTGTCTGAAGTTTATTTCATACCTTTGAACCACTTTTCCCTTTTGGCCTTTGGCTCAGATGAGGAACAAGGCCTTTTTCGCAACAACCAGGAGTTTTACTTCCACTTCATTATTACACACATTTATTCACTTCAAAACCATCCTCCAATTATGAAGAAATGTTTTTTCCTATCCTTGCTGGCTATCCTCATGATACTGACAGGCTGTAAACAAGAAAAAGTCATCAATGACCTGCCAAGAGCGAATGCCGCACCAGAAATGGTTGCCGCTATCGATTCTTTTGTTCAGGCCACAAAGACACGCCCTGTCGCCCCTGATTCCATCACCCTTCATAGCATCATGATTTTGAAACATGGAGAAGTGGTGTATGAGAAATGGTTTAACGGACATTCTGCTGAGACTCCTCATCCAATGTTTTCGGTCAGCAAGACATTCACTGCCATTGCTGTGGGACTTGCCATCAATGAAGGTAAGTTGAACCTCACAGACCCTGTGGTTAAATTCTTCCCAGACCAACTGCCCGACGAACCAAGTGACTATCTGAAAGTTATGACTGTACGCGACTTACTGACAATGACTTGCGGACATGATGAGGAACCTAATAGCTCAAGGGCTGACTCCGTGGATTGGGTAGAGAACTTCCTGGCATGGCCCGTCAAGCATCAACCGGGAGAGTATTATCTTTATAATTCCATAGGCACTTACATGCTCTCTGCCATCGTCCAGAAAGTGACAGGTGAGAAACTCATCGACTATCTCGACACTCGCCTTTTCCAACCCCTAAACATTAACCGTCCAACATGGGATGAAAGTCCCCAAGGCATCAACTGTGGAGGATGGGGACTGAACATCAAAACAGAGGACATGGCTAAACTAGGGCAACTGTTCCTGCAAAAAGGAAAGTGGAACGGCAAACAAGTCGTTCCTGCTGAATGGCTGAAGGAGATGTCGAGCTACCAAGTGCCTTCCGCTCCTTCTGGTACTCGTTTCGAAGACCTTGAGAAAGCGGGACTTAACAAGGACAACAACGAATGGGTTCAGGGCTATGGATATCAGATGTGGATTTGCCGTCACAACGCATTCCGTGCTGATGGTTATGCTGGACAATACATTATGGTGTTTCTCGACCGTGATGCCGTATTGGTGTTAACCACCTCTTCCTCTCTCTACCAGCCATATATAGACCTTATCTGGGAGTTTTTGCTACCAGTGCTGTAAGTCTGAGGAAAGTGGCATGAAGCAATACTCTTTCCTTTATCATCTGACTGCTTTTGTCGTTGTGGCGATATGGGGCAGCACTTTCGTGTTCACCAAACTGCTTTTGATGAACGGCCTGAGTGCTGCCCACATTTTCACATTGCGCTTCATCATCGCTTACGTGTTGCTGTTATGTTTTGCACTGACTCGACGTGGGTTCCGGTTATGGTCAGACAATTGGAAAGATGAAATGCTGATGGCATGCCTTGGACTGACAGGTGGTTCGTTGTATTTTCTTACGGAAAACTCAGCGATGAACTACACAACTACGACTAACACATCCTTGATTGTTTGCTGTTGTCCACTGTTTGCAGCACTGCTGATAGGTGGTTTCTATCGCTCAGAAAGAATGAGTTCCGTGCAAATGACCGGAACGCTGATGGCGGTATTGGGTGTGGCTATCGTTGTGCTCAACGGCCGTTTTATTCTTCATCTGTCACCTTTAGGTGATGCACTGGCTTTTGCAGCAACATTATGTTGGGCTGTCTATTCCTTGTTGATGATACCAGCCAACAAACGTTATGACGCTGTGTTCATCACTCGAAAAGTCTTCTTTTATGGACTGGTCACCATTATCCCTTATTATTTCTTTCATCCAGAGTTGCCTAATCTGAATGTGGTGTTCAAGTTAGATGTATTCCTCAATCTACTCTTCCTTGGTAGCATTGCGTCAATGGCCTGTTTCCTGGCTTGGACTTGGGTCATGGATAAACTGGGTGCCATTGTTGCCACCAACTATGTCTATATCAATCCTTTGGTAACTATCGTCTTCGCATGGTGGATTCTGAACGAACAGATTACCTATTGGTTCCTCTTAGGAACTGTATTGATTCTGATAGGTATGTACTTGGCGGACAAGAAGAAATAAGAGAAATATAATAAGGGCTTTATTTTTCCTCCTTGTATGGTTCTAGTTCTTGGGGTAGGACCATAAACTCGCCAAATTCACCACGTTCATGCGGAGAATCAGAAAGACGTTTGAATGTTTTCTCTGCTCGTGTTGAATGACTGCTGATGAATTGGTCGATTGTTGTTGTCAATTTGTCGTAATCGCCTGATGTCTGATAGGTGTCATCAAAATACAAGTATTTATCCTTTTCGATGAAAAAAGCATATGAAAAACCATCGCCTCCAGAACTGATGTCAGGAGTTCCTTTCACCGAGAATTTGATTTGCGAAAGGGTGGCAATCAGTTGGTTAAACTCTTGAGGGTTGTAAATGACAACATCCCTCAAATGGCAATCGTTGCGGTATTCATGATAATCCCAGATTAATGAGTCGGGATAAATATAGTAAGAGGTAGAGATGGCAATACCAGAGTTACTGTGATAGCTATAGAATATTTCGGTGGTCTTTGTCTTGACTGCACTTGCACCTTTCAGTTGGGCGCATCCCACCATGACACTCACGCAAACCAGCATGATGGCCATAACCAATAATAAACTCTTGTCGTTCATAGTTCGTACAGTTTTTGTTTCAGCGAAAACACACAAATTATTATAGATACAGGTCTTTCTGACTCAAAAAGAATGCTATTCCTTCTTCGTCGTTCGTGGGAGCCACGGCATCGGCGGAGTCTTTCACCTCTTGCGGAGCATTGCCCATTGCAACGCCCATACCAGCGAGGCGAATCATGGGGACATCGTTGAAATTGTCGCCGAACGCGATGAGTTGATGCGCAGGGATTGACAAATGTTGAAGCAATACTTTCAATCCCTCTGCCTTATTGATGTGTGGAGGTACTACCTCCAGGAAATACGGCTCGCTGCGATAGACCGTGAATGTCGTTGGCCGGGAGGCCAGAATACCTTCCTCAAGTTCATGTAACGCCACAGGCTCACCGATAATCATACATTTCGAAATAGGGTAGGTGACCTCCTCCAAGAAATTGCTCACCTTCTTAAATGTCAGCCCATTGCGCTTCAAGGTGCGTTCCATATATGGATTCATCTCGTCGTCGCTCACCAGGAATTCGTCGTGATAACAAATGATGGACAAACCGGCTGACTTCGCGAATTGGTAAGACTCCACTATCGCTTCTGACAATAGCATGTTGGAATAGATGATTTCCTTTGTCTGCCAGTTCTGAACTACTCCTCCATTGTATGCCATGATGAATCCACCGTACTCATTCAGATGCAGTTGGTCTGCAATTCGAGCTGAACCGAACACGGGACGGCCTGTGGAGATGACCACCTTGCATCCTTCTTGCTGCAATCTGAGCAGGATGTCCTGTGTCCGGGCTGTGATGAGACGTGCTGATGTAAGCAGTGTACCGTCTAAATCGAGTGCGATGATTTTGTATCCAAACATAATTGATGGCTATTTCACCCAATATTTCTTGCCATCCACGATGTATAGCCCTTTTTGTTGGGGAGTGCCTTTGAGGCGGCGGCCATCAAGGGTGAAGTATGTGTCTTTGCTCATGTTCGAAACTTGTTGGTCAATCTGTATTGACTGGATATCGGTTGCAGGAGTTTGACCATCCATTGAGAGGAATGCCTCTTTGATGTAGATAGGGGAGGAACCATCAGATTGGAAACCTACCGTGTAGAGGTGTGAGGGGTCGATGGCACGGCCTGATGGGGTGGTGATGTTATGGAGGTCCACAACGATATTCCTCACCTTGACTGCATCTTCGTAAGCCTCGGCCATCCATAGCGTATTCTGGTCGTAAATCTTCAGTACGGCATTACATGCTGGGGTGCGTAAAAGATTGATGACAAGGTATTTGTATGGGGACACATCGATTGCGTTGGGATAGTGCCAACCTCCGATGCCATTTCTTCCCGATGTGAAGGTTGATGCAGAAGACATATACCTGATGTTTCCTGAAAGATAGAGGTCGGGAACGAAAGATTCGTCCTTCAACGAGAAGAGTTCTTCTGCCTGACGTTCCTCACCTACTTGAGGCATCGCCATTTGGGCAAGTGTTTCAGGGGAATAGAAATCTTCCTCTGTGAATTCCTTTTCTGTGGAGAACCAATCGATATCTACATGACCGCCCAAAGCCTGAGTGGCATAGTTGAAGAGGTAGAAACGCTGTCCCACAAAGAAATCAAGTGTGTAACCCATGGTCATTGTGACACCAAAGGAACGCCAAGTCTTGTTGTCATAACTGTATTGATAGCGGCAGGTGTTGCTGCCGAAACTGAGCATGGCGCGTAGGTAGACAATGTCGGAAGTCAATTCAATGCCATTCTTCGTTTCTGCCACATTGTGATTCTGGCTGTTGAAGGTGCACCGCTCGCTATAAAAAATCTTCTTGCCATCCTGTACTTTGACTGCGATGAACGAATAAGGGGTCTGGAAGACGGACAGTCCTGCCACATCGCCTTCCTGCATTCCACTTACATCCATTTTCACAGTGCCGTAACACCAGGAATACCTGTTGGAAGCGGTGCCTTCAGGGTTGAGTCCGATAATGCGCTGCGTGATGGAATTACGGGCTGAAACGAGATGGCTGGTGACTGAAGCTGTGTAAAGACGCAAGTGGCCTGGACGTTCGGTAAGACTCCACGCATCGTTGACCGGATTGTGGTTCCATTCCCATTGCTTTCCCAACGTTGGAGAGACAAAAGGGTCATTGGTCGGGAGGTAGGTCTTGGGATACGTGGCTCCCACGTCTGGTTTGCGGTAAGGTTTGCTGTTCTTGCTCACGTCGATTCCGTTGTTCCCGATTACTGGCCAACCATTCTTCCATACGACGGGTTCAAGATAAGGGATGCGCCCAATAGCTCCGTTGTCCTTAAAGAGTACGGTCCACCATTCTCCGGTCTGTGTCTCTACAAGGGCTCCTTGATGGATGCGTTGTCTTTCGAACACACGACCTTGATGCTCCTCGTATGGCCCCATCGGTTTCTTTGCGCGGAAGATGGTCTGAGAACCCTCAGTGCCTCCATAGGTGGCGTAGATATAATAATAATCGCCGATGTGGTACATGTGGGAACCTTCACAACCGTTTCCTACTGAAATTACCCTTTGGCTTGAGATTTTCTGCAAAGTCACGGGGTCAAGTTTGTTCACCCATATATCGCCAATACCACAAGCGACATAAAGGTATCCATCACCGTTTTCACCATCGTCGAACATCCACCCCGAGTCATAATAGTGTTCGTTCATTTTCACCATTGACCATAGTCCCTCTGGGTCGGTGGCTGTAAGGAGAATGTTCTGTGTGTCGTCAACTCCAGAACGTCCGTAACAGATGAAATAAAGGTAGAATTTTCCGTCGTGGTATTTCAGTGAGGCTGCCCACTGCCCTTGTGAATAATGGTGCTTGCCGTTCAGAAGATTATAGGCATCGTTGCTGTCTATTCGCTCCAGGGGATTGGCGCAAAACTCCCAGTTGACAAGGTCTTTCGATTTCAAGATGGTGGCACCAGGGAAGTGGTACATGGTAGTACCGACAAAATAATATGTGTCGCCCACACGAATGACGTCGCAGTCGGGGAAGTCCGCATTAACGATGGGGTTGATATATGTGCCGTCGCCTTGGTCTGCTGTCCATTGGTTGGAAAATGGTTTCAGAGTCTCTTGTGCATTCATTGTGGCACAGAACATGAGCATTGTCGCTACAAAAGCAAAAAATCTTTTCATATCGTTATAAGTCTAGTTATCTCGTGAAAAACATTGAAACTACCAAACAAAAGCCGATGGGTTTCAAATAATATGGCAAAATTAACTATAAAAAACGAAAAAGATATGCGATTCAGTTATTTTTATGTTTTGAAGAGTGAAATTTTGATTGGAAAAGTAGGACTCTGTATGGGATAAGTGTAGGCATTCATAGGCTTATCTGATGATTTAAGAATCCGACATTTCAAACATTTTATTTTTGTTTTTCAGATTTTCGGATGGAAAGTGAGGATAATTGCGGATTTTTGACTAACTTTGCGTGATTTTTCTGTATCCTTGATTGGAATGAGATTTGATAGGTTTGAATCACGCATACATGATAAGGGATATCAGAACCGTAATAAACCGATTTCTATTAGAATAAGAACTAAACAAACAAATAAAAGCAATGAACGTAAGTTATAAATGGCTTAAGGAATATGTGGATTTCGACATGACTCCACAGCAGGTGGCCGACGCACTGACCAGCGTAGGACTGGAGGTGGATGCCATCG
>JAFXVU010000055.1 GCA_017534705.1 Bacteroidaceae bacterium | reverse complement strand
GACTCATTCTCGATGCAGAGGCTGACGGCGGCATCCACCATTTCACCATCTCCAGCATCAGCCACACGGTCACTCCCATCTTCTATGAGCACAACGCTATCACCACGAAGATAACTGAGGAAAAGCTCATCAAGAATCGCATCAAAATCTTCGGGAACAAGCTCTATCCCAAAAATCCGACCTACTATATCCCTGACCGTCGCTATATGCATGCCGACGAGGTGTTCTGCCAAATCGGCGACGATTTTTTACCCATTGTCAACGGTGTGTTGATGGACAACAAAGCCCATGTGTATCAGCCATTGGAACTGAAAAAATAAAAAGTATTTACCTTTCCGCTTGGTCTTACCACAGCCTATGTTGACTAATGATTTCTCTCTTTTTCTCCATAGTAACACTAAATTCTTCAGTTTTGTGTAGTAGTTCTACTCTTTTCTGAACTTTCCTGCGCAAAATTAACAACTCCTCTTTACTATACCACTTCAAGAAAATACTCACAGAAACAGAAATCCCTCTTTCGGACATAGGAAAGAGGGATGATTCAATGGAATCTATTTATCGTCATAATGACCATAAGAGGAAAGTACCAATACCACCACTTCTTCGTCAAATATGCGGTAAACCATTCTGTGTTTTTTTGTAAGTTCACGACTCCAGCGTCCTTCGGGTTTGCCCTTCAAGGGTTCGGGATGACCAGTACCTGTTTTTGGGTGTACACGCAACTCTTCTATGAAACGTTGGGCTTTTTTAAACACTTTTGGCTCGCTCTTGGCCAGTTTTGCAAAATCCTCATCAGCCTCAGGGGTAGTAATGACTCTATATGTCATAACCAAGACGTTTTAAATAGGTGGTCAAATTTTCATCTGGAAGCATTTCGTGGCATTCGCCTTGTTCGTAAGCCCTTTCACCTCGCTCCAACTTGGCATAGAACTCTTCTTTCGTCATTTGGGTTGAGTTTTCCTTTTCTGCGACGAGTTTGCGCAGATACTTGGCAACACGCTTCAAAAGATTCTCATCTTCGGCCACAACGCTTAAGTTGCGAAGTACTTCGGCATTCAATTGTATTGTTGTCATAATCGGATTAAAAATATTCGAGTACAAAGATATAACTAATTTCCTATTTCACAAAATGTGCAATACAAATTGTTTAATCATATTTCGTCTTTTACTACTTAAGGGCCGACGCTATATGCAAGCTGACGAGGTGTTCTGCCAAATCGGCGACGATTTTTTACCCATTGTCAACGGTGTGTTGATGGACAACAAAGCCCATGTGTATCAGCCATTGGAACTGAAATAAAGACATTAGACGTTAGACTTTAGACATTAGACGTTTGTTATGCCCCTTCACATATCTGGGCCACATACTTGTCGAGGTCTGAGCCAGAACCGTCCCGACCTGTCAGTTTGATGTAGAGACGACGGCGGAGATTGCTGACGTTACTCTTGGTGCAAACGAGGAGCACTGACATCTGGAGCGGACTGCAACGGATGGCAATCAGACTGACGACGCGGCATTCCTGCTCTGTCATGGCCTGGTCGGATTGATGCGCTGCATACTGCTGCTCAAGAGTGGGGAACAACAGGGGATGCAGACGGTCTATCTCTTCGCGGAGAGCTTGCCAGTCTTCGGTCTTAGGATGAGCATCCTGCGACGAGAGGTCATGGAAATGGTGGACGATGGGTGTCTCAAGGATGCTGTTTTCCACTTTGGCACTTAGCGAACGAAGCATTTCAGTGTATTCTCGGTTCTGCTCCAACGTCTCGCGGTGACGGAGCCTGAGCATATAATACCGATAGACGATAAAGCCGCATACCAACAGAAGCACAACGACAACACACACCAATACCATACTCCTGCGTTGCAGTTCCACTTCGTGGGTGATGAACTCATTTCGTTGCCGCCATTCTTCCTCGTTCTCCAGGAACTCGTCTTTCTTCACACTGAAATAATTCTGGACATATTTGTTATTGTAGCGATATTGAAACACGATGGCTGAATCCCTTTGGTTGAACTTCTTATACAGGTCGATCATGCGTGCGTAGGCTATGCTTTTGGCATAGTTCTTCGACTGATCGATGATCTGCTGGTAGTAGTAAGCAGCAGAATCAAATAGTTCCTGGTTCTTGAAGTAGTCGCCTTTCTGCAAGAAGTATTCCACGGCGGCACGCGACTCGGGGTGACGGATGTCTTTGCGGGTATAACGGGCATAACGGGCGAGCCATTTGGTGATGGAGTCGGGCATCGTTCCATCATTATAGTAGGCGATGACAGGAAAGAACGCATCCACAGACAAGTCCTTGCGGTCCATCTGCCATAGTTTTCGGGAAGCGGTCTCTGCAATGGCAATGATACTGTCGAATTGTTCACTCTCTGTATGAGTATGCGGTTGCTGGCGATAGAAGACATCCATTAAAAGATAGGCTGGCAAAGCCATGTATCGATAGTAGGCCGTGGAGTCGCCGGCGGCCTTGGCCAACGTCTGCGCGCTGTCGGCCATCTGACGGGCGCTGTAATGCAAACTGTAGAAATTCGTCTCACACCATTCTGCGAGTATCTCAGCCATAGCCAACGTGTCGTACTCCGAATGGACAGGATTCACACATTCCTCCGCCATCTGATAGGCAAAGTCCTCACCGAAGAGCGACCCGTGACGTTTGTACATCTTCGCCATCATGCGCCACGCCTGTTGCAATTCTGACGGAGAGCCATGCCGCTCCATGTAGTAAAGCACGGCGCGGGCATCGGAGTCGTTTGGCATCGTGTCGTAGCGCTCGCAGGCTTCCAACAACTCATGAAGCATCCCTACCTGTCGTTTGTGTTCCGACTGGCAGGCTGTCATCACCACCATCATCAGGCATAGAAATGAAACCAAGTATCTCATATCGCGTATAAATAGGGTACAAAATTAGCAAATATCGCCAGAAACAGCGTGAAAACTCGGTTTACAAATCAATTGAAAACCACAAGTAAACCATAAATAATGTCTGTTGCCCTTTTCATCACCTACCTTTGCGGAAAAAACGGGAAGAACTATGAACAGACTATTCATCATCTTTTTCACCTTTATTCCCATTTCGGCAATGGGGCAAGATTTAGGCGTGGTGCTGCAAGGCAGCGTGCAGGACGGTTTTCTGGAGCGCGGCCTCTTTGGCTGCAAGGTCACGCTGATGCGCGATGATAGCACAATGGTGGAGTGCTATCCGCAAGTCCATGAGATAGGAAACGATTCCATTCACGTCTCCACAATATATTACATCGGCATGTCGGGAAAGCCCGGCAACTATCTAGTACGGGTGCAGAAGGATGGCTATGAGGACGGATGGGCGAAGGTGAACATCCCCGAAGGATACAAGGGCAATACACTCAAGGTACCGATGATCAATATGCGTAAGTCCATCATGAGGAACGTCAATCTGGACGAAGTGGTGGTGAAGGCCACGCGCATCAAGGTGAAGATGCGCGGTGACACGCTGGTCTATGACGCCACGGCATTCCAACTGCCTGAAGGGTCGATGCTACAACACCTAATCGAGCAACTGCCCGGTGCTCGGATGACGGACGAGGGCGAGATATTCATCAACGGACGGAAGATAGACGAACTGACGCTCAACTCAAGGTCGCTCTTCCGCGGCAACAAGAAAGTACTGCTCGAGAACCTCCCCTACTTCACCGTGAAGGAACTGAAAGTGTATGAAAGGCAGTCGTTGCAAGCTGCAATTAGGGGCATCAAGGACGAATATCCCGAGTATGTGATGGACGTGAACCTGAAAGACGAGTATTCTGTGGGCGTGATAGCGAATGCCGAGGCGGCAGGCGGTACACATGAGCGATATCAGACACGGGCATTTGGACTGCTGCTCACGAAAACAATGGCCGTGAGCGCATTCGGCAACCTGAACAACACCAACGACATCACCCGCGCCATTGCACAAGGATGGAATGAGGGGCAGGGGCTCATATTTGGCAACCAGAACAAGCCTTCGACACGCAAGGCAACGGATGTGAACATCGACTATCAGTCAACGAAGAAATGGAATGGCTTCCCAGCTATCGAGGGGAACATAGAACTGGCCTTCGACCGCTATAACGACCTCGATGAGTCGGGCACCTATCAAGAGCGCTTCCTGCCCACGGGTACGTCGTACTCGGAAAGGATGCACACTTCCAACAACAAGATTACAGCATTCCAAGTCATCAATCGGTTCTATTTGTTGCCTGTGGTTTACGAAAGTCACATCATGCTGTACTACAAAGAGACGGACAACAGTGTGTTGGGGAGCATGAGACAATGGCTACGGATAGGCGAGCAAAGCTCGGGAATGTGGGACAGCCAGAAAACAACAGCCACACAGCAAACTGACGGACTGGACCATGAGAAGGAGTATGGCGAAACAATCTACACCAGATTCATGGTCTTTCCCAAACTTGTTGATGGGCAGATTTCTGCTTATTGGTCTCGCGCCGAGCGCGATGCCTTCAATCGCCAGAACTCCATTTCGGGTGCATCGTCAAGCGATTGCTACCGTCATGAGTATCAGGACAACCGCACCACGGATTACAAGTTCGAGCCTACGCTGTCGTTCTTCAAACACTGGACAACAATGAACCTCTACCTGACGGAACGATATCAGTTGACGGGAAACAACAGCAATGACCAACTCTACATCCTCAACAATATGGCGGGATGGGGCCAATGTGACAGTACTGCCATCAACCTCCTGCCGTCGAACCGCGACCTAATCTGCAGCGTTTATGACACAGAGAACAGCAGTGAGAGCAGACTGAGGCTACAGGAGAACGAGTTTACCATGGCACTGAAATGGAACAAGACGGAGCGTTTCCCTGTTGAAGTGACACTGACCCTTCCCGTTTTTACACAGCACGAAAAGCTCGACTACGAACGCGGTGTGATCGACACCCTCGCCCGTCACAACCTCTTCGTGCTGAACCCCTCACTGAACCTCAGACACGACTTGTGGAGGCTGCGTGTAGGCATGACGACGTACTCGCCGGGGCTGATGAACCTGATGCCATTCCGAGACGCCCGCAACGCACTTAGCATCATCGAGGGCAACCCTTCGTTGAAGGACAATCGCCGCATCAATGCCAACATGTCGTGTCAAGCCAGACTGAAAACCAAACAAACGGGTGTCACTGCCGCCAGACTCACATCAAGCTACACCTATCACATCCGCTCCGTGGCACAGGGCTTTACTTACGACGAGCTGACCAACGCCTACACCTACCGCCCGGAGAACGTGGAGGGCAACTGGTCGTGGAACACCTCTTACAACACCACGCTCTCACTCAACAAAAATCAGCTATGGTGGATGGATAGCAGCACGGGCTGCAATGTGTGGCACTCGGTGGACTACGCCTCAGTCGCCAGCATGACCGATGCCCAACTCAACAAGGTGGAAACCGTGAGTCTCCACGAAGAGTTGAAGATGAGTTACAAGGGGAAGAACACGAAGGTGGGCATGAGCGGCAACCTGCATTGGCGACGCACATGGGGGCACCGCCCGACGTTCAGCAACATCAGCGCCTTCGACTTCCAGTATGGTGTGAATGCAATGCAGACCATCCCGGCATGGAATACCACATTCAATGTGGATGCCATGATGCTGAGCCGACGGGGCTACGGCAGCGACGCGATGAACAAGGACGAGTTCGTGCTCAACGCCTCCATTACCCAGCCACTCCTCCACGGCAAGGTGAAACTGACACTTGAAGGCCACGACCTGCTGCACCAACTCTCCAACACCACCTACGAGGTGAACGCCCAGGGCCGCACTGAAACTTGGTACCGTGTCATCCCCAACTACGTCATGATCCGCGTGGCGTGGCAATACCAAAGGAGTCCGAAGCATTAAGCCCTTCCATTTGTTTTTTGATGATCACCTACAATAACGTGAATTCGATGAAAATATTTATGAATTATTTGTGTTCAATTTATGGGCATTCGTGTTTGTTTTTCAACATGAATTACCACGAATTAAACATAAATTTCTCATGAATTTTGATGTAAGGCAAAGCCTTTTTGTAATTCTCATCAATTCATTGAACTGACGTTACATTATTACTTCACAAACTCCGTCCCGAACGAAAATGCAAAGTATTTGCAAAGTCGATTCCTTGACTTTTCGGAACAATATCAGTAATTTTGCCTTAAAACTGAAATAAACAGGAAAAAACAATGATATGAATGAAAAAGGGGAAATAGTCGATTTTCCTATAAAAAAAGATGTGTCTCGATTGTTATATAGATAGAAATGCCTCCATTACCTAAGGCAATAATAATTGACTGATATGCTCAAGAATGAGATACTTGAAAGGCTGTT
>JAFXVU010000054.1 GCA_017534705.1 Bacteroidaceae bacterium | reverse complement strand
GCACCATGATAGGACAGATACTCGGTGGCAGCGACCCCAACATCGCCATCAAATACCAGATGATGATTGTGGTCATCACCTTTGTGGCATCCATCATCTCACTGATGACGACAGTTGCCCTGGCCAACCGACGCAGTTTCGACCGTTTCGGCCGTCTTATTGAGGTTTTCGGCAGATGACGCTACCACTGGCTTGATGAGTGGCCAGTACCAGCACCTCTGCAATCTGCACATGTTCAGGCGCGCTCGCCGCATAAAAGACCACATCGGCGATATCATCGCCACAAAGCGGTTTGATGCCTTTATAGACATTATCGGCATGTTGCTTATCACCATGAAAACGCACCACACTGAAGTTGGTTTCCACCAGTCCTGGTTTGATGTTCGTCACCCTGACATTACTTTCCGCCACATCAATGCGCAGTCCGTCTGTGATGGTTTTCACCGCTGACTTTGTGGCACAATAGACGTTGCCTCCAGCATATGCGGCATCACCAGCCACCGAACCGATGTTGATGACATGTCCCTTGTTGCGTTCCACCATACCTGGGACGATAAGCCTTGTCATGGTCAGCAAACCCTTGATATTGGTGTCAATCATCGTCTCCCAGTCGTCCATGTCGCCTTGGTACTCCTTCTCCAGACCAAGTGCGAGGCCAGCATTGTTAACCAAAACATCGATGTCGGTCCACTTCCCAGAGAGCGACGCTACGGCCTTCTCCGCCTCCTGTCGGTTGCGCACATCGAACTGTAAGACAAGTACTTCAGCACCAATTGTCTCTACTGCGGCTTTCACAGCATTCAGTTTATCAAGATTTCTACCCGTGATGATGAGGTCGTAGCCTCCTGACGCGAACTTTCTCGCACAAGCCTCACCGATGCCGCTTGTGGCACCTGTAATCAAAACTATTTTCTTTCCCATTTTCGATATTTTAATGACTGAAAATTCTGCAATCTTAATCGTATTTGTGACTACAAAATTATAAAAAATACATTAAATCCAAAGTTTTAACATTTCAAGTTTTATTTTTCATTTGAAAAATATATATCTTTGCGCATAGCAAGGTCAAAGAAACTATCATCGGTCATCGCATCCAGCGAAGAGACCATTCATTCGAAACCATCCAGGTTTCAACTTAAGCAAAACTTTGACCTTGCTTTTCTTTTGCCCATACCCAAAGACATCTAGAACATCTAGATTATCTAGATTATCTAGAAAAACCTAGAAAAACCATAGCCTAAATAATAATGAACAGCAAAAAGCCAATCACATCTTGCACATTCATGAGTCCATGCGGTCTGTTGTATCTTGGTGCCACCGACGAAGGACTGTGCCATCTTGGCTGGTCGCCTATATCAGGTAGTACAGAAGGAAAAACTCCCATTCTGGATAAAGCTTGTCTTCAACTCAGTGAATATTTCGAAGGTCGGAGGCAACAATTCGACATTCCCATTCATTTTCTTCATGGCACCGACTTCCAAAAGCGATGCTGGCTGGCATTGGCCAGAATCCCATACGGCACTACTATCAGTTATGGACAGGAAGCACAGTGGATAGGCAACCCCAAAGCCGTGAGGGCCGTTGGCCAAGCCAATCACGTCAATCCCATCTCCATCATCCTGCCCTGTCACCGTGTGATTGGCAGCAATGGCAGTCTTATTGGATACGGTGGTGGATTGGACAAAAAAATCTTCCTACTAGAATTAGAAAGGAAGATTTTATTGAGCATGAATTACCACAAATCTGACGCCAATTTCCCATGAATCTTTATGTGAGGCGCAGTTGTTCAGACAGTTGGTTGTAAAATCGTTTTCATCCTTTCCACATAATCGACCAACGCCTGATTGCAGAGGCGGTTACCGCCTGGTGTGGGGTAATCGCCCGTGAAATACCAATCGCCAGGATGGTTGGGACAAGCCATATGCAATCCTTCTATACTTTGAAAGACCAGTTCGATAGCTGTGGTCACACCTTCTGGACGGAGCATCTCCACCATCTTGCGGTTCAGTTCTTCCACAGAAAAGGGGCTGTAGAGTTCCTTCACAGGCAAGGTCTGTTCTGCAACGGGTTTCTTCAGTTCGTCACGACACTGTTCGTAGACCTTCTTCAGAAGCGGAAGCATACCTCGCTCCTTGATTAACTCGATGCACGCACGGAAAGCGATGAACTCCTCCAGACGCGGCATGTCGATGCCATAGTAATCAGGGTATCGGATTTGCGGCGCACTCGACACCAGCACAATTTTCTTGGGGTGAAGGCGGTCGAGAATCTTGATGATACTCTCTTTCAAGGTTGTTCCCCTGACTATACTGTCGTCAATGACCACCAGATGATCCTTGTATGGACGCACCACCCCGTAAGTGATGTCATAGACATGCGCAGCGAGGTCATTGCGTTGGTTGCCTTCCGTGATGAAGGTGCGTAGTTTGATGTCCTTCCAGGCAATCTTTTCGAACCTCACTTCATGACCCAATTTCATGAACCCATGCAACATGCCATAGTATGCCACTTCGGCAGTGTTGGGGATGAAGGAGAACACCGTATTGTCCACATCGCCGTCGACCGCCTTGATGATAGCTGGTGTGAGTTGCTCACCTAACTGCTGTCGTTCATGGTAGATGTCACGGTCGTTACCACGGCTGAAATATATGCGTTCAAAACTGCACGCCCGGTTCTGTTTCGGCGGGATGATGCTCTGAACAGAAGTCTTTCCTTGACGGTTGATGATGATTGCGGCACCCGCAGGCAATTCCTTGATATCGTCTGTCTGCAAGTCGAAGGTGGTCTGCAGCACAGGCCTTTCCGAAGCAAGGGCGACTAT
>JAFXVU010000053.1 GCA_017534705.1 Bacteroidaceae bacterium | reverse complement strand
TGATGATTTCGGCTGCGGCATTGATGATTATCTTCTGCAAGGCCAGTCCTAAGAAGGCCGTTTCGGGTGCTGTATGGCAGAGCGGTATGGTGGCAGTAGTCGCTATCTACGGTATTGCTTGGCTCGCCGACACCTATTTCTCTAATTACCTCTCACAGATGCAGGAAGCGCTTGGCGACATCGTCTCAGAATATAAATGGTCTATTGCTTTCGTGTTCTTCCTTGTGTCGGTGCTTATCAACTCACAGGGTGCTGTGGTAGTGGCCATGTTGCCTTTGGCTTATTCGCTCGGACTGCCAGGTCCCGTGCTCCTTGGTGTGTTGCCTAGCGTCTATGGCTACTTCTTTATTCCTAATTATCCTTCCGATATCGCCACCGTGAATTTCGACCGAACCGGTACCACTGTCATTGGCAAGTATCTGCTCAATCACAGTTTCATGATGCCTGGACTGGTTTGTGTGTTCGTATCCACCATCGTTGCCTACTTCATCAGCATGGCTATCTATTGATTATGAAGTCGGCTTGATTATCCTTACAGAAAATGACTATTTCAAGAAAAAGTATTCATGTGTGCCTGGCAGTGTTAGCGTTGACCACAGCGTGTACAGGCGAGAAGAAACAGAACGACAACCAAACTGGCAAAACCGATAAGACAGAGGTGGACTCCTCTAGGATAGTCCGTCGGTACCAAACCTGTGAACAGAGCTTCTACCAAATCACACATATAGGCACCTTTGATGTCATCTATCGAGAGGGCGACTATGCTTTGGAGTATGAGGGTGACAGCACGCTTTTCCCGAGCATGGTGGCGGAGTTTGATTCCGGCACCCTCACGCTCAGTAGGAGAGGGGAGAACAACACCGACGTGCATGCCTTCAGTTCCCGCTCCTCCATCAAGGTATATGTTTCATGTCCAGAGTTGCGGTTGCTCGCAGCTTGCAACAGCGGTTCTTTTCGTGGAATAGGCGCCATCCACACCACTGATATGCAGATTGGAGTGATGGGGTCGGGTAGCGTGGAACTCGACAGTGTGGACTGCAACACGCTTTTGGTGCAGAACAACGATGCCGGCAATGTCACCATAGCTTCTTGTCGTGCACAAAGCGTTGACTTGTTGGGAAAAGGCAGTGGAAATGTTTCTGGAAGCTACGATGTGGAGGGTGAGGCCAATCTCACCTTCAGTGGTGCTGCGACCAACGAACTCTTCTGCAAGGCCAAGGATATAACTTTACTCTCCACGGGCAGCGGCACCACCAATCTCAAGGTGGACTGCGACAAGTTGAACATACAGGCAGTGGGTAATGGTACCCTCAACCTTGACGGCGATGCACATGAGAAGAACTACATCACCAATCCTTTGAGCGAAAGCGCCCGCAACGTCAAACTCACCGACAACGTCAAATCCAAATAGTCTTTTTTCTGAATCTTAGAACTCAATAAAACATATCACAATGAACAGTATCTTAGACAACCGTCCCGCACTGAAGGCCGAGGTTATGAAGATAGCCGAGGTGGCGGGATATCTTTGGACCAATGGATGGGCCGAGCGCAATGGCGGCAACATCACGGTCAATATCACCGACCTTGTTGACGACGAGATTCGCCAGATGCCCGCTATCAGCGAGGTGAAGCAAATCGGTATCACACTCCCTTGCCTCAAGGGCAAGTATTTCTACTGCAAAGGTACAGGCAAGCGTATGCGCGACCTTGCACGGTGGCCAATGGACAATGGTTCCGTTATCCGTATCCTCGATGACTGCGCTTCCTACGTGATTATCGCCGACAATCCTGTTAATCCGACAAGTGAACTGCCCTCACATCTCACCGTCCACAACCACCTCATTGAGAAAGGCTCCAACTACAAGGCCACAGTACATACCCATCCCATAGAGCTTGTTGCCATGAGCCACAACCGCGAGATGCTCGGTAAGGACGTGTTGACCAAGATTCTCTGGAGCATGATACCCGAGACCAAGGCTTTCTGTCCGCTCGGACTTGGTATTATTCCTTATACTCTTCCCGGCAGTAACGAATTGGCGGATGCCACCCTCAAGGAACTCGACGACTACGATGTGGTGCTTTGGGAGAAACATGGTGTCTTTGCCCAGGGCCTTGACGTGATGGATGCCTTCGACCAGATAGACGTGCTCAGCAAGAGCGCGAAGATTTACATCAGTGCCAAGTGCATGGGCTTCACTCCCGAGGGTATGAGCGACGAGCAGATGGCCGAAATGAGCCGTGCCTTCAACCTGCCCAAGTAGTAAATCAAGAATTTGAACTATACATATGAAAAATGCGCCTTGCCATTGCAGGGCGCATTTTTCATGTGCATGTTAATGTCCATCATCTTCCTTTCTTCCACCGTTCGTTTTGGCAGGAGTGTTTATAGCTTGTCCACATGCCTTTGAGACTTCTTTCCAGTTGTTCCACTGAACAGCATTAGCCTTTCGCTTTCCACTTCTCAGTTGGGAATGATTTTCTTCTTTGGAATTTTGGAAGAACAATTATTTTATTCTAAGTTTGCGTAATGTTGAAAAAGCGAACGACAACCTAACGCCAGCGAAAGGGATAAGTCCAAAACGAAAATGGCATTAATCAAAGTAGATTGAACTCACGTTAATACAAAGAACTGCAAATGGAAGTCAAAAGATTCTATATCTTGATGGTGTTTTCCATCTTTATGTATGCTATTTCTTATGGCCAGATTGACTTGCTGAAGAAAACCAATCTGAAAGTGCTCGACATTGGTAACAGTTATACCGAGGACGCTACAGCCCTCTTGCCCCTCATTGCAAAAGCCAGTGGGGCTGATTTGTCAGACATGTGTTTGTACAAGGCCATAAGGAACAAAGGTAGTTTCAAGAATTGGTATGACAGGTATTATGATAATGATGATTATACTTATTCAATCAGTAAAGTGTTGGGAGGAGTCAATGCCAACATTACAACAGGAAAAGGTTTGGGAACCGAAGGTGACCTATTCAGGGAGGTTTTGATGAATGAGCAATGGGACATCATCATCATCCACCAGGTCAGCACGTATGCTCCATATTATGAGCAATGGAACACCATAGAAGAAGGAGGATACCTGAAAGAACTACTGTCACTACTGAAAGCGCTTCAACCACAGGCAACCATTGGTTTTCTGCTGGTACACAGCTATTGGGACGATTACAAGGACAATAAGGAGAATTCATCATTGGAACGATGGCGGCTTATTGCAGAATCTGTGGAGCAGCTATGCAAAGATTATGGTGTAAGTTTTGTCATTCCCTATGGAACGGCTGTGGAGAACCTACGAACCAGCTCACTGAACAACGAATATGACTTGACAAGAGACGGCACCCATTGCGGCATAGGACTGTGCAGATATACTGCCGCCTGCTGTTACTATGAAACCTTGATAGCCCCCCGTTGTGGTGTTTCAGTTTTTGGCAACACTGCACGCTATGATGCTTCGACAGCTGACTCAATGTACCCTGCTGTCAGTGTAACCGATGAGAACGCACCCATCGCGCAGATGGCAGCCGTTCTCGCTACGAGAAACTGGTATGAATGTATAAACCCAGAGGATAACATAATAGGCAATATACGCATGCCGAGGTCCGAAAACTCATTTAGATGCAGTTATAATCTTAGCGGTTTACGCACAAATAAACTGGAGCGGGGAGTGAACATCATCCTAGATGATTCTGGTAGAATGCTGAAAGTGTTGAAGTAGTCAGAAATTGAAGGGGGCCAAGGGCATGCCCCCACGAGCAACTCCCCACGTCATCATGTCACTAATTTTCTCAGTATGGGTATTCGAATCAATACGTAAGTTGCGATAAAGGATAGGACGAAAAGGAGTAGGGCATAGACAGGAATGAAATACAGAGGATTGAATGAGGCTGAGTTGAACTGAAAAAAGTCAGATAACAAAAACATTACGAAGGGGTGGAGAATATAAATGCCAAGACTGATTTTGGAAGCGTTGATGATGAATTGATGATATTTGGGCGATATCTTGATGTCTTTCACGAAAATGAAAAGGGCAACTGCCTCAAGAAGTGTAAACAGATTATATGCTTTGTAGAAAATATAATTAGGTTCGCCATCACGTTGGGATAACATCTTGGTGAGCACACATACGGCAACTATACTCAATATTCCAAAAATATAAATAACAGTCTTAATATTTTTTTTGATGACTGTATTTCTGAGGTAATGACCAAGAACAAAATAACACACATAGCATGATAAAGTATTCATCAAGTAGAGGGGAAGTTGTTCTTTGACGAGATTTGTGGAAAAATCGCTCAAAAAAGGGAGGAACATAGGTACAACAAAGGCGACCACTATTGATAGAGCTAAAAAATAACGCTCTATCTTGATATCAGCAGCGATAACTCTCAGCAGAGGCACTAAAATATACAATCCAATGAGTGTCTTCAAAAACCAAAAGTGATAAGGTCCCTTAATCAATTCTGTAGTAAGGGTAAAAAGACTCATCTTCCCCCAAAAAATATAGACATAATACACGATAGACCAAAACACATAAATGAATAGAAGACGAGTGATGTATTTCGAAAACAGACTCTTGGTGTTGATTCTTTTATTTGAGTCAAGAAAAAAAGCCCCGGAAATCATGATGAAAATGGGTACAGCCCATCTCACTATGGAATCATAGAGATTTCTTGCGTCCCATTCTGCTGAAGGGAAAGATTCATAGTATCTTTGTGCCGATGTGTGAAGCAAAGCCACTGCAAAAGCAGCAATTACCCTTAAAGCGTCGAATTGGATGATTCTTTTCTTGTTCTCTGACATGATTAATTGAACTTGTGTATATTCCTGCATTTTCTTCTGTAACAGTTCGGACCTCCCGAACTGCTCCGAGAGGTCCGAACTGACAGAGAGAAAAAATGACTAGTAATTGTCGCCGTAGCGTTCGTGTGTGATTTGCTCAAGCGACTTGCCTTGTGTCTTTGGCGCGCCAATCACACCCACTACCAAGGAGATGAGCAGCAGGGCAATCATGCACCAGGCAGCCACCGTGAATCCTTCGCCGTTCTCGCCATAGATGTAGGTGAACACAAGTCCCCAAATGGCCGACAGACCGCGTACGATGAAGAACATCAGACCTTGAGCGCCTGCGCGGAACTTAGCGGGGAACAACTCTGTGCCCCACAGTGCATAGAAGATTTGAACCGACAGACCACCGTTGACGCCCCAGAGGATGGAGAAAGCCCACAGGCTTCCGATGCCGTTCACACCATTGATGATGACCACCCAAGTGGCAAGAGCTGCTACCAGTCCTAAAATGTAGAACAGTTTATGCGGCAGACGGTCGATGAAGAACGACAGACAGAAGGTGATGCCGACCACGATAGCCCAACCCACGCAACTCAGCATGTTGGCATATTCGTTGGAGAGTCCGCCAGCAGTCTCGTAGATGTGAGGCTGGAAGAATCCCATCACAGAAGCCACAAGGTTCCAGGTCAGGTAGATGCCTGCAAGGAAACACACTGTTTTCACTGCTATGCGGTTGGTGAACAGCACTTTGAAGGCATGGATGAGTCCTGTGTCCTCTCCCTTGGCCTTTGCGGCAGCCTTACTCTCTTTCCACTCGTTGCTTTCCTCCAGTTTGCGTTGCAAGTTCCATGCGATGAAAGCCACCACGAAGAGTGAGAAGAACACCACGCGTGAGCTGAACACATTCAAGGCGTCGCCGCTGAGGTCGGCACCTCCAATGGCATGCGCAATACCTTCCACCCAACTGAACAAGTAGCCGCCAGGAGCGAAGCACATGCCCAGCAACAAGATGAACATCGGCCCGAAACCCCAGGACATCTGAGAGATGCAGATATTGCGGCCTCGGTTGTGGATTTCACTGCTTTCAGAGATATATGTCCATGAGGCAGGAACCCCCACGCCCACAGATATGCCGGTGATGAGGAATCCTAGGAGCAACATCGGGAAGTTCACGGAGAACATCACGAGCAGTACCCCCAGCATATAAACCAGCAGGTTGTAGGTGTAGATGAACTTGCGTCCGTACTTGTCGGCCAGAAAACCGCCGATGATGGCACCGATGGCGGCACCAAGGCAGTTGGCACTGATGAAGTTGAGCCAGCCGAGGTGAATCTCGCTCAGTCCTAAATACTTCTGCCAGAGCGTCAGGCCGCTGGCACCCGCCACGATGGCGCCTGCATCGAGATAGTTTGTCAGAGACACGGCTATTGTGCTCTTCAGGCTTCCTTTGTTGCTTGACATAATCTTATCTCTTGCTGGTTACGTTCTTTTCGTAATCTTCTATTGAGGCGATGAAGTCAGCACCTACAGGTACATCGTTGCGCACACAGAACTCGTCATAGACAGCCTGCCATGGCATTGCCTTTTGTTCCTCGATGAGGGCGAGTACCTTGTATCCTTCGCCAGCCAGTTCAAACTTCGAGATGGTCTCGCGAGGCTCGAGTAGTGCGCGAAGCATGCACTTCTGTGCGGAGCGAGAACCAATGACGTATGCACCGATGCGGTTGATACTGCCGTCGAAGAAATCCAGTCCATAGTGTACGCGGTCGAGGGCGTCGGCACGTACGATTTCGAAGAAGAGGTCTTGGGTGGGGTCGTCCATAATGGTCACGTGGTCGGAGTCCCAGCGAACGGGACGGCTTACGTGGAGCATCAGTTCCTTGACGAAGGGCAGCACGGCGCTCACTTTGTCGCCTGGCATCTCGGTGGGGTGGTAGTGTCCTGTGTCGATGGTGAGTATTTTGTCGTACTTGGCGGCGTAAGCAGTGTAGAAGTCATGGCTGCCCACGGTGAAACTTTCCAGTCCGATGCCAAACACCTTACCCTCGATGCAGTCCTTCATCATGGGTTGCTTTTTCTCGAATATCTCGTCTAATGACTGTTTGAGGAGGTTGCGGTAGAGGGCATGGTTGACGCTTACGTCCTTGCATCCGTCGTGTACCCAGAGGTTCATGATGCAGGGGTCGCCCTGTGCCTCGCCCATGGCGTTGGCGATGTCGCGGCAACGCTTGGTGTGTTCAATCCAGAAGTTGCGGATATCCTTGTCGGGGTTGGCCAAGGTCAGGCTGCCGCTCTTCGGATGCGAGAAGGAAGATGAGTTGAAGTCGAGCATGGTGTTGTTCTCCTTGGCCCAGTCAATCCATGATTGGAAGTACTCAACAGTCACTTCGTCACGGTCCACGACCTTGCCTTTGAAGTCACCGTAAATCTCATGGAGGTTCAAGCGGTGTGTGCCGGGGATGAGAGATTTTGCTTTGAGGATGTCCATGCGGAGTTCATCGATGTTGCGTGCTGCACCGGGGAAGTCTCCTGTGCTTTGGATTCCTCCGCTCATGGCGCCAGCCTGTACTTCAAATCCATGCACGTCGTCGGCTTGCCAACAGTGGAGTGACAGGTGGAAATCCTGTAACTGCTTCAGTACAGCCTCAGTATCCACTCCGATTTCAGCGTATCGGCTCTTGGCCACTTCATACGCTTTCTTTACCAATTCTTCTTTCATTGTTTTAGTGGTTTTATAATTAGTTTTTTGTTAGTTTCAAATACTTCTGGTAGGCAGTGTCCCAGGCTTCTTTGTCTTGGGGTTCATAGACGCTCAATACGAGTGAGTTTTTGATGAGGCGTCTCATCTCCCAGATATCCTTCACTTCTCCAACAGCCTTGGCCTGGACCATGATGTTGCCGAAAGCCGTGCCTTCCTGAGGACCTGCCAGTACGGTCACGCCCGTGGCATTGGATGTGAACTGGTTGAGGTAGGTGTTTTTCGAACCGCCACCGATAATATGCAGCACTTCAATGGGGAAGGAGGCCATCTCCTTGAGGTAGCCGAACACTTGCTTGTAGCGCAGTGCAAGGGATTCGAAGATGCAGCGGCATATCTGCGCGGGTGTTTCCGGAACAGGTTGGTGGGTATCGCGGCAGTATTGCTGGATGGCATCGACCATAGATGTCGGGTTGGCAAAACACCCGTCATCGGGATTGATGAGTGAACGGAAAGGCTCCTCCTTCATGGCGCTGCTTTGAAGTGCGCTGTGCGAGAGGTCGAGTTGTCCGTCGTTGTTGGTCTCCCATTCGCTACGGCAACGCTCATAGAGCCACATGCCGCAGATGTTCTTCAGGAAGCGTGTTGTGCCCTCTATTCCGCCTTCGTTGGTGAAGTTCCTTTCATACGACGTGTCGTTGATGATGGCATTCTTGGTTTCTACGCCCATCAGACTCCAAGTTCCGCTTGACAGGTAAGCGAATTTCTCGTCTTTTGCAGGAACGGCTGCCACAGCGCTTCCTGTGTCGTGACCAGCCACTGCATATACGGGAATAGGTCCCAAGCCGGTCATACGCTGCACTTCGTCTGTGAGGGTGCCTACCAATGTGCCAGGATTCACCATCTTGCCGAACTTGGAGCGCGAGAGTCCAACGGACTGGAGCAGACGTTCGTCGAGTTGTCCGGTTCTTGGGTCGAGCATTTGGGAGGTGGAGGCGATGGTGTATTCGCACACCTCGTTTCCTGTGAGCATCCATGAGAGTGCGTCGGGGACAAACAGAATCTTTCTCGCATGCTCCAATGCTGAGTTTTGCTCTCGGCGCATGGCATAGAGTTGGAAGAGGCTGTTGAAGTTCATGAGTTGGATGCCTGTCACGTCATATACTTCGCGTTTGGAAACCACGTGTTTCAGGTAGTCGTCCATAGCGTCGAATGTGATGGGGTCGCGATAGGCCCGTGGGTTGCGCAGGATTGCATTGTCTTCGCCTATGCAGACGAAATCGACGCCCCATGTGTCGATGCCGATAGAGGTGAGTTGTATGCCTTGACGAGCCACCTCCTTCAGTCCTCGTATGATTTCGAAGTAGAGGGCGTAGATGTCCCAGTAGAAATGTCCTCCCTGCTGAATTAGGTTGTTGGGGAAGCGGGTCACCTCCTCCAGCGAAATATTGTTGTATTCAATCTCGACTTGCTCCCCATCTTGGCAGGGTGTGCCAATCTTGCCTAATATGGTTCTGCCACTTGTGGCCCCTAAATCCACAGCAAAGAAATACTTGATGTTGTTTTTCATCCTAATTATTTTATAATAATGTACGGTGTAGTTAGTTGATGTGATTTACTAGTTCTACTAGTTTATATAGTTTTACTAGTCAACCTGGTTGATATAGTCCAGATAGTTTGTGTAATTTGTCACTATCATGCAAAAATAGTAATAAAAAATGAAATGATTGTTCTTTTTTCAAGAAAAATCATTTCATGATGCATTTAAGCTTATAGCTTATAGGCTCTATAGTATCTATAGTTTCTATAGTTTCTATAGTTTCAATAGTTTCTATAGTTTCTATAGTTTCAATGTTCAATGGTCATTGGTCAATGCCCAATGGTCAATGCCTAATGGTCAATGTTCAATGTTCAATGTTCAATGGTCAATGGAATAACGAGGTTCTCTCTAGCGAGCACGGTTTCAGGGAAGATGGCGCGTGCTTGGTCAAGGAAGATGCTTTCGTCATCGTATCTGGATGAGAAATGGCCGATGCAGAGTCGGTGTGCATGGCAGTCGCGTGCGATAGTGGCGGCCTGTGACGCTGTGGAGTGGAAGAAACGACTGGCCGCTTTCTCTTCCTCATCGGTAAAGGTGGCCTCGTGGTAAAGCAAGTCCACGTCCTTGATGATGGGAATGATGTCGGGTTTATAGGTTGTGTCGGAGCAGTAAGCGAAAGAGCGTGGCGGGTCGGCAGGTGTGGTAAGTCGTGTATGGGGTATCACTGTTCCGTCAGGGCAGGTATAGTCCATGCCAAGTTTGATGTTGTTGATTTGGCTGATGGGAATGTCGTAGGCTTCAATCATATCGCGTAGGATATGGGGTAGGAGGGGTTTCTCCTTGAACAGGTAACCACAGCATGGCACTCTGTGGCGGAGTGGAATGGTATAGATTTCCACACTGCGGTCCTCATAGACTTTCTGGTGTGTTTGTGCGTCGAGTGTGTGAATCTCCACGTTGAAGGTCATTCCTTGGCAGAACATGTTGATTTGGGGTTGCAAGGCCTCTTCGATACCTTGTGGACCCCATACATGGAGTGTGCTGGTTCGTCCGAGAAGCGACATGGTGGAGATGATGCCGATGACGCCGAAGAAATGGTCTCCATGTAGGTGAGTGATGAAGATGTGTCCCAGATGACTGAACTTCAGCCGGTTGCGGCGGAATTGCAATTGGGTGGCTTCGGCACAGTCCACCATGAACAATTTTTCATGTATGTTCACCACTTGTGAGGCACCGAAATGCCGCATTGTAGGCAGGGCGCATCCGCATCCCAGAATGGTCACTTCAAATTTTTCCATAGTTGATTTGTTTTTTCCTGGTATTTTATTATTTTCCTGATTATCCAGCTATTCGGAATTCCGGATGATTGGGTCTTATCAAATGAGGGTGTGCAACCCATCAATGGTGCACACCCTCATTTCTATTAGATAATATCTATAAGTCTATGCGCACATCTCTTATTTGTTGTTCTCCAGGTCAGCCTTCAGAGCTGCGAGAGCGTCGAGGTCACCGAGAGTGGTGCCAGCGGCCTTGTTCTGGATAGCAGGAGCGGCTTCCTTGCGTGGAGCGGCAGCTTTCTTGGCCTTGCGGGCCTCGCGCTGTGCCTCTTCGTAAGTGCGGCTGTGAGAGAGGATGATGCGCTGAGTGTCCTTATTGAACTCAATCACCTTGAAGTCGAGCTCGTCGCCCAGCTGAGCTTGAGTTCCGTCTTCCTTCACCAAGTGCTTAGGAGTGGCGAATCCTTCGATGTCCTCATCGAGAAGGCGGATAACAGAGCCCTTGTCGAGCACTTCCTTCACCTTGCCTCTGTGTACAGAGTCTGGAACGAACTTCTCAGCGAACTTGTCCCATGGGTTCTCAGTCAGCTGCTTGTGACCGAGGCTCAGACGACGGTTCTCCTTGTCGATGTCGAGCACCTGAACGTCAATCTCAGCACCGAGCTTAGTGAACTCTGATGGGTGCTTTACCTTCTTGGTCCAAGAGAGGTCGGAGATGTGAATCAGACCGTCAACACCTTCCTCGATTTCAACAAACACACCGAAGTTGGTGAAGTTGCGAACCTTAGCCTTGTGCTGTGAGCCAACAGGATATTTCTCCTCAATCTTCTCCCATGGATCTTCCTTCAGCTGCTTGATGCCCAGCGACATCTTACGCTCGTTGCGGTCGAGAGTCAGAATCACTGCCTCTACCTCGTCGCCAACCTTCAGGAAGTCCTGTGCGCTGTGGAGGTGTGCGCTCCAGCTCATCTCGGACACGTGGATCAGACCTTCCACACCCGGAGCGATCTCTACGAATGCACCGTAGTCGGCCATAACCACAACTTTGCCCTTCACCTTGTCGCCAACCTTCAGTTCCTGGTCGAGA
>JAFXVU010000052.1 GCA_017534705.1 Bacteroidaceae bacterium | reverse complement strand
TCCATACTCATCTGGATGCCACCGGCATCCACCCATCCGCCGCCATTTTTCCCAGGGGCGATATTGTCGAAATAGCGGACAATATTGTAACTTAAATAGTTTTGCAGGTGCTGGGCTGAAGCTGGATCACGTGTCTCGGTTCCCGTCCATATTCCGTCGAAATAAATGGGTTCCTCTTCCAAATTGAATCCCAGTCCATGAAAATGGTCATACCAATTGGGATATTTCACGATGACTTTCACCTTGGGATTGACAGCTTTGGCCGGATTCACCACCAACTCGCGCCCAGCATCGGCCATGAGTCGGAGTCTGTATTCCGTCCAACTCTTGCTACCTTTAGCTGCTATCTCGTCATCGTTCTTCAAGTCGATGAAAAAGAAGTCGTCGAGAATGATGTCGTCAAAGAATCTGGCTGTGTATTCCGAGATATGTTTCACTTGCTGCCGTTCGTCCTCTCGTGCATAACTGTAGGTCTCGAAGTCTGATGGTTCCGACCGTGTGAAGGTGATGCCTCCTCCTACCTCCAGTCCCTTTGACAGGAAGAATTTTTTCACCTTGATGATTGTCTTCTCTGGAACGATGAAAGCGTCGCGGTGTGTCTCTATGTAGATTTTGTCGAGTTCAACCTGACTCCCTACCGTTTCCCATGTGGATTTCAAGAATTTGTCGTCCTCCATCCGCGCCACGTCTTGGGCACGTATATAGGTGGAGACTTTGAAGTTTCGGTATTTTCCCGCTTGGACGGATATGGCAACCAGTACAGCGATGAACAAAAGAATACCTTTAAGATTGTTTCTTGACATGATAAAAGCGTTTATTTAGGTTTTTACTTGAATTTCTTCAGGAAATCGGAGGGGGTGTCGCCAAACATCTGCTTGAAATAGAGTGAGAACTGCTTCGGCGACATGCCTACCCTGTCGGCCACCTCTGAGATGTTGGTCCTTCCCTGCTCAAGCAAACTCTTGCCCCGCTTGAGTTTGATGATGCGCATGAACTCCAAAGGCGATTTTCCAGTAATGGCCTGGAGTTTCTTATAGAGATGTCCTCGTGTCATCCCTACATCATTACTGAGGTCCACCACTGAGTAATCTGACTTCTGTATGTTGTTTTCTATGAAAGCAATCACACGGCTGATCAATTCCTCATCAAGCGAACTGACGGTAATCTCGCTGGGCTTGATTTCTATGCCTGTGGCCACCTGCTGATGCACATTCCTTGTCCACTCAAGAATTTTCTTGACCTTCAGCTGCAATACTGACAGGCTGAATGGTTTGGTAATATAATCAGCCGCGTCTTCTTTCAGTCCCGAGACGATGTTCTCTTCTCCGCTCTTGGCTGTGAGCAAGATGACTGGTATGTGGGAATAGTTGATATCGGCCTTGACCTTCTTGAGCAATTCCATACCGTCCATCACGGGCATCATCACATCGCTGACGATAAGGTCGACTTTCTCTGACTGGTTAAGCAAATTCAACGCCTCCTGTCCGTTGGTTGCCACAATGACATTGTAATCATTGTCGAGGCTACGCTGTAGGAATAGCCGAGCGTCCTTGTTGTCATCAACGACCATAATTGTGGGCTTGTCATTGATTTTATCTTCTGGAATATCCTCGTTTTCAGAAACGGGAACAGCATTGGCTGGCACCTCCTCCACGATGGTTTCAACGGTATCATTCAGTGGAATGGTCACAGTGAAGACACTTCCCTTCGGATGGTTGTCCTCCACGGTAATGTTGCCTCCCATCATATCGACATACTGTTTGACAATATGCAATCCCAGACCGCTTCCCTCTTGTTCCTGTCCGTGGGTTTCCTGAACAAACCTGTCGAATACACGTCGTTTGTCTTTCACCCCTATTCCCGTGTCAGCCACGCTGATGACCATTCGCTCGTGATTGACATTGAGCGTGAGGGTCACGGTGCCATTGTCCGTGTTGTATTTGTAGGCGTTCGAGAGCAGGTTGGTGATGATACGTCTCATCTTGTTCTCGTCGAAGTTGACCTCCACCGATGTGGCAGGCAGTTGAAGTATCATCTTGACCTGCTTCATCGTGGCGTAATAAGCGAATCCCTGCACATTCTGCCTGACAAAACTCACAATGTCGCCATGTTTGAGATTCAGTTTCTCCTTGCCCACATCTAGACGTCGGAAATCGAGCAGTTCCATGACGAGGTCTTGCAATTGCCGCGCATTTCTCCACGCCACATCGAGTTCTGTGCGCAAGGAAGACGGAAGATTGGCTTGACGGATTTTTTCCAGAGGAGCGACAACAAGCGTGAGTGGAGTCTTCAGGTCGTGACTGATATTGGTAAAGAACCTGATTTTATCCTCCTCCACCTCATATTTCTTGAGGTTGATTTCCAGCTGCTTGATGGCGAACTCTCTTTTCTGTCGCAAACGCATGGCCCTGTAAATGGCATAGATAAGAGCAGCCGCAAACAACAGATAGAGCAGGATGGCTTGTTTTGTGAGCCAGAATGGAGGAAGCATCCTGAACGTCAGTTCGGCCACCTTGCTTTCTGTATCGCCTGGCAACAGGGCTTTCACTTGCAACACATGCTTACCTGGTCGTAAGGCAACAAAATAGAGCATATTGTCGGGCGACATAATCCATTCTTTCTCTCCCTTGAATCGGTAGAGAAATCTGACCTTATGACTGAGGGTAGGAATCATGGCGGAAAGGAAGACGCTGAGCCGCTCATTATGCTTCAAAGTATAGGTGGAGCGGAATTGTGGTGCGTCCTTGCCGTTGATTCTGAAATCAGTGAACTGGACCTGCATGTTCATCCTCGGCTTGCTGACCTCGTCCTGAGGAATGCTGACATATCCGGAATAACACCCCAGCAAGATGGTTCCCTCAGGTGTGGTGAGGGAGGCATTGTTGGAGAAAACCGTGTTATGAAGCCCGTCGGACTTGAAGAAAGGCAGGCAACTATAGGATAGTTGCTCATGACCGTCTTGATGGATAGTGATACAGGTCAAACCATTGTCTGTGCTCGCCCATATTCGCCCTCTGCTTTTCGCCAATGCCCTGACGGTATTGTGCGACATGCCCTGTTCTGTGGTGAGATGACGGAAAGTGGCATCCTGCGACTGATAAATCCAAAGACCATTTCTGCTCCCTATCCAAAGAATATTCCGGTGGCAGACCATGATGGACGTGACATAGACTCCTTTGATTCTCTCGAACTGGTCTATTTGGACGAACTGGTCTTTGGCGCAGTCGAAAGCCGACACACCCTCCGACGTACCTATATATATGATGTCTCTTAGTGAATCCATAGCCAGACAAAGCACGCCATTGGATGCCAACGAGGAATTGTCGGATGTGTAGTTGATGACTCTGCCGTCTGTCCTGACCTTGACCACTCCTCTATCGACCGTCGCTACCCAGAGGTTGCCACTGGCATCGGTGGTCATGTCTTTCACATATTTCAGATGGGGTGATTCGGAGTGTAGAGGGACAAAACGGGTTCCGTCGAACTTGGCTATCCCCGCTCCGTATGTGCCTACAAGCACATTTCCATCGTTGTGCAAAGCAAGGGAGGTGACAATATCGGAGGGCAGTTGGTGCGCCAAGGCTGAGTAATGGGTTGAACCGCCAGTGGGTGATTTCATCATGACTCCAGCCCCGTCGAATCCTACCCAAAGATTACCATGACGGTCGAGGAGCAATGAACTGACATCCTGCCATTCACCAGTGGAGATGATGTTGAAATCAGGACTGCTCAAGTCAGTAAAAGCCACACCCAATTTCGCCGACCCCACCCACATCGTATTGTTCACGTCGAGATACATACACGAGATATGGCTGCTGTTCGACGTAAAGGGTTGGGTTGTGGTCACCTTGACCAGGTCAAGCCCGTCATTCCTGTACTGGAATATCTGGATGCCACTGTTTCCCGTTCCCACCCAGAGTCGTCCCTCATTGTCCTCGGCTATGGCATTCACCAGCACATCACCCAATTTCTTGAATTCTGGCAGTTCACACCACTGATGGGTCTTGAGGGAGATTATGGATTCCGTCCCTGCTGTGGAATGGGATGTATAAATCCATAGGTTCATTCTGTGGTCGAGAAAGACACGGCTGTCGCGGTTGTAGGTCTTAGTGGGAATCTGCGCCACTTCGATAAGTCGCTTTCCCGCTAAATCCACCTCGTATATCCTGTAGTCTGTGGTAACGATGGCTGTGGTGCCGTTTCTCGAGATGATATGCAACACCGTTTTTTTGTTGGAGCAAGCGATATGATGCAGGCGACTGACTGAATAATCATAATAGTACAACCCTGCGTCGGTTGCCACCCATAGGTTGTGCTGGTCATCGATGTAGAATACTTTCATTGCACCATCCACCCCGAGTTGCTCGAGTCGTGTTGAACCGTCCTTTAGCCATGTATCAGTCGTTCGGCTATAGGTATAAAGTTTACCGGCACACAACATCCAGAGAGTCTGGTCTGCACTCTCTCTGACCATCGTGATGTCGTTGACGCTGCCATTTTGCTGTGGCATGTAATTGTATAGACGGTAGCCATCGTATCGGCTGAGTCCATTGATTGTGGAAAACCAAATATAGCCGTCACTGTCGGCCATGACATCTCTGACGAAATTATCGGCCAGACCATCGGTGG
>JAFXVU010000051.1 GCA_017534705.1 Bacteroidaceae bacterium | reverse complement strand
CTGTGACTACGGCTTTCAACCCTCATCACGACTTCAATATTATCGTTGAGCACCAAAGGACGCATGTTCAGGCTATGTGGCGCAACAGGTGTCAGGAGTATATTGGAACTCTCAGGGTATATGACTGGGCCACCGACACTCAGAGAGTAAGCTGTGGAACCCGTAGGTGTACTGACCAAAAGACCATCAGCCTGATAGGTGGTCAAATACTCGTTATTGATACTGGTGTTGATACTAATCATCGAGCTGCTGTCGTGCTTAAGTATAGACAACTCGTTCAAGGCGAAAGGATAGCCCGAAAGCTCTTCCTCATCACAAGTGACGTGCAGCACAGAATGGTCTGCCACCAGATAATCTCCATTATAAAGCTCGGCGATCATCGGCTCAATGTCCTCAGCTGAAATACACGAGAGAAAACCCAAACGGCCAGTGTTAACACCCAAAATAGGTATCTGTTTATCGCCCACCCGACTTGCTACATTAAGGAAAGTACCATCGCCACCCATACTGATTACGATATCGGCATCAAAGTCATTACCATCTATAATCTGGCAAGGAGGTACGTCTATCTTGTGCCCTTCGGTGAGGAATGTGTAAAAACCTCGCTCCACCGCCAACTCGGCTCCATGGGCCAGCAACACATTGAACATCTTCTGCACAGCCATCGATTTTTTCTCTTGGTAAACATTCCCGAAAATGGCAAATCGCATCTTTTTCATCGTCAATAAAAGTTTTTTTACACGCCTTGAACGTCGATTAAAGATTCTTTAAGTATTCTGAAAGCAACTTTAAGCTTTGAAAACACTTCTAATTCAATCAAATTATATACATTTGTGCGCAAATTTACGTTATTTTCATCTTTAATGCACATTTTATCCCAGAAAATATAACATAGGGAACAAAAAAATCGTTTTTTTACAACTACTATAAATAAATGGAATCATCAATGAGCTTACTCGAACTCGCCAGCAAAGGCGGTTGGATTATGGTTGTACTTGGCATTATGTCAGTACTGGCAATCTACATCTTCTTCGAACGTTTCATCGCCATCAGAAAGGCAAGCAAAAGCGACCCCTTATTCATGGAGCGCATACGCGATTACATGAAAGACAACGACATCAAGTCGGCGGTGAACTTCTGCCGTGTCACCAACTCACCAGCCGCCCGCATGGTGGAAAGAGGTATAAGCCGAATAGGCCGCCCAGCACAAGACATACAGACAGCCATTGAGAACACTGGCAATGTGGAGGTGGCCAACCTTGAGCGCAGGCTTCCAGTGCTCTCCACTATAGCCAGCGGTGCGCCCATGCTCGGTTTCCTCGGCACCGTTACCGGTATGGTCAAGGCTTTCTGGCAGATGAGCAATGCTGGCAACAATATCGATATCAGCATGCTTGCAGGAGGTATCTACCAAGCCATGGTCACTACCGTCGGTGGCTTGATTGTAGGCATTGTTTCACTCTTCGCCTACAACTACCTCGTGGCAAAGATAGATGGCACAGTGAATGAACTGGAGCAGAAGTCACTTGCATTCATGGACCTGATGAACGAAAACGAAAACGACCACACTAAAGCCTGATATATGCTTAAGCGAAGAACGAAAACCAATCCCTTGTTCAGCATGTCGTCAATGACCGACATCATCTTCCTATTGCTGATTTTCTTCATGATCACCAGCACTATGGTGTCGCCTAACGCCATCAAGGTGCTGCTGCCACAAGGCAACAAGCAAACCCAGGCCAAGGCTTCAGCTAGAGTGGTCATTGACAATCAGCTGAATATGTACGCAGCATTGGGCAACGACACTGAACAGCCCATCACAATAGAGCAACTGCCCGACTTCCTCACTCAGCAGCAGAACGACTCCACAGAACTCTACGTCTCCCTCTACGCTGATGAAGTGGTACCCTACAAGAACATCGTCGAGGTTCTGAACATCGCCAACGAACTACACCTCAAGATGGTTCTTGCCACACGTCAACCCGACAGAACACAATAGACAGGACCCTGGTTTATATGGTTTTCCCGGAACCACCAAGATTTTCATAGAATCGCCTAGAAACCCTTATCAAAAAAAATGACCGACAACCAGAAAAAAGACAAACTCAAAGCCGCTGGACTGACCATAGCCATCCACCTCGGACTGCTACTCCTCCTGTTTTTCGCGTCGATGAACTTCAATCTCGCGCAAAGACCAGAAGAGGAAGGAGTGCCAGTGATGTTGGGCTATGTGCCTGATGCTGGGGGCGACAATGAAGGAGGTAATTTACAACCTGGGACCAATGATAACGAACAGATACCAGAGGAAGCCATTGCTGAACCTATCCAGCAGACCGCTGAGCAAACTTCCCCCACCACACCAAGCCCAGCCAAAGAACCAAAGACTCCGACAGCAAAAGAACCTTTAATGACTTCGAAGACTAACGACAAGTCAATCGCAGCAGACGAAGCTAAAAAGAAAGAAGAAGCCAAAAAGAAAACCGAAGCTGAGGCCAAGAAGAAGGCCGAAGCAGAGGCAGAAGCCAAAAGAAGAGCAGAGGCTGAAGCAAAAAAAAGAGCAGAGGCTGAGAGGCTAAAAGCTGAGGCAGAAGCAAAACGCAAAGCAGAAGAAGCCAAGAAAAAGGCAGAAGCTGAAGCAGCAGCCAAGGCTGCCGACAAAGTAGGTGGGGCCTTTGGAAAAACTCGTGGTAACGGCAACCGAGGCGAGACCACAGGTGAAGGTGTTCAGGGTGTGGAAACGGGTAATGCCCCACGCGGTGCCACCTCGGGTGTAGGCGGCACAGGTACAGAAGCACGAGTAGGCAACCGAACAGCCGTTTATCTCGCAAAACCAGCCTATCCCGACAACACCAGTTCGGGAACTGTAGTGGTAAACATTGTCGTCAACAAAGAGGGCAAAGTGACTAGTGCCACCGTAAAGTCCGGCACGACATCGGCTGCCTTGCGTAACGCCGCCTTAGAGGCTGCCAGAAAGTCCACATTCTCTGCCGGTGCCAACAATGCGGAGAGCGGAACCATCACCTATAAATTCAAACTGAACTAAAAACCTTATTATTAAAAAGAGAACTATATGATATACTTATTCTTAGCAACAGGATTTGAGGAGTGCGAGGCACTCGGAATGGTCGACACCTGCCGACGTGCGGGCCTCCAAGTGAATATCGTCTCCACTACAGGAGAGATGGTGGTGAGAAGCGCTCATGGTGTGGCCATCTGCGCCGATAGCCTTTTCGAGGACAACGATTACAGCAACGCCTCGATGCTGGCACTGCCTGGGGGTATGCCAGGAGCTACCAACCTCTATGCCTATGCCCCTCTGCGTGAGCTTATAATTGAGCATGCCAAAGCAGGAAAGGCTCTGGCCGCTATCTGTGCTGCACCTCTCGTCTTGGGTCGTCTCGGACTGCTCTCTGGCAAGAAAGCCACCTGCTATCCTGGATTTGAGAGCGAACTGACAGGAGCAACCACCACAGGCAATTTGGTGGAAGTGGATGGCAACATTCTCACAGGCAAAGGACCAGCGGCAGCTTATTTCCTCGGCTATGCCATCATAGAGTTCTTCAAAGGACATGAAGCCGCCAAACAGGTGGCAGAGGGTATGCTCGTAACGGGATGCTGATGAAAAAGGCTGTCATCATCGTGGCTGGAGGTAAGGGGCTGCGCATGGGAAGCGACATTCCCAAACAGTTCTTGCCCATCGGAGGAAAACCTATTTTGATGCATACCATTGAAGTTTTCCACCGATTTGACCCCGACATGCAGATTGTTGTGGTGCTGCCACTGACACAACAGGAATATTGGCGTACCATCTGCAAGGATTGCTTTTTCAACATTCCAGTAATTGTTGCCAATGGCGGTGAGACACGTTTCCACTCTGTGAAAAACGGTTTGGAAAAGATTGATGCCGACATCGAGCTGATCGGAGTACATGATGGGGTTCGTCCATTTGTTACGACTGAAGTCATCGGCAGATGCTACACCAAAGCCATGTCTTTCGGTGCGGCAATGCCTGTAGTCGATGTCGTGGACACATTACGTCAACTACCTGATAAAGAACAAAACAGCGACGTTATCCTTCATTCCACAACCGTTCCGCGCAACCAATACAAATTGGTGCAGACCCCTCAGGTGTTCAGTGCCGAATTGCTTAGGCAGGCCTACAAACAAGATTACGAGGAAGGCTTCACCGACGATGCTTCCGTGGTCGAGAATATGGGGCATGACGTGGCGTTAGTTCCCGGCAACCGCGAGAACATCAAAGTCACTACACAATTTGACCTCGTCGTAGGAGAAGCCGTCAATAAAAACATAACACACTAAAGTCACCAGACTTCTTTAACAGAGAGTAAAAAATGCCGCGAGAATGAATGTTCATCCCCGCGGCATTGTTTATTTCTCTTCTTTCACCATCATCGACTTCCACTTGCGATAGCCCCAAAAAGCGATAAAGGTGTAAAGTGTGTAAAGTCCACAATAGAAATATAGTCCTTTATAGGCATACAAATAGGCGCTCACGGCATCGACTACTATCCAAAAGAACCACTGTTCTATGTGCTTTCTGGCAAGTACCCACATAGCGATAATACTAAGCGAAGTGGTAAAAGAATCAAGCCACGGCACAGTGCTGTTGGTATAATGGATAAGCAGTTGGGCAATGACCACAAACAACACCACAAACGCCAATAGCAGCACAGCTGATACGCGAAACGGTAAATGAGTGATAGATGCCGGCTTTGCCTTTTTCCCCATTTTCATTTTCAGACCATAACGCCACACCAACCATCCATATACCGCAATAAGAAGATAATAGATGTCCATGGCAAAATCGGCATAGAGACCTGCATTGAAATAGACAAAAAGGTTGATGGCTGGCATGATAATGCTCACTATCCAAAGATATATACTTGCCTTGTATTCCAACCACAGATAGATTAATCCTACCAGGGTTCCAAATACTTCCAAGTAACTCCAGTCCATGAACTCAT
>JAFXVU010000005.1 GCA_017534705.1 Bacteroidaceae bacterium | reverse complement strand
TCCAGCCAACAGACCTCACATTGTGCATCCCGCTCCTGGAAGGCCTCATCACAACGATGTTTACGGTGGCAGAAGAAACGACATGCCCCGTCACAATCCTGGCAACGCCCCCCGTAACCATGACAACTACCGTGGTAATCAAGGTGGCGCACCTGGACACAACAATCACGGAGGTGTAAACAACAACCGCGGAGGTGTGGACAACAACCGTGGTGGCATGAACAACAATCACGGTGGTGTGAATAATAACCGTGGAAGTGTGAATAACAACCGTGGAGGTGTAAACAACAACCGCGGAGGTGTGGACAACAACCGTGGAGGTGTGAACAACAACCGCGGAGGTCAAGGCAGAGGCGGCAATGTAGGTGGCAGTCCGAACCGCGGAGGTGGTTCAAACTCCAATCTCATTCGCACCTCATCTGGTCCCTCCCGCTCCTCTTCTTCCGGCCAAGGTGGTGCAGGTCGTGCGCGCGGAGGCAGGCACTAAAAGACACAAAGCAAATTATTACTTCTTTTCTTAGACAATTTTAGTATATATTCTTTAAAGCTTCTTACGGCCATCCTGTTCGTTGATGAATGGGATGGTTTTTTTAGTGGAAGAAGAAATAGCTGATGAAAACAGCCGCTATCATGCCCGCAAAGTCAGCCATGAGACCGCATGCCACACTATGACGGTATTTCTTGATACCCACACTACCGAAGTAGATGGCAAGGATATAGAATGTGGTGTCTGTGCACCCTTGGAGCACACTGGCCAAATGCCCGAGGAAGGAGTCTGGTCCATGAGTGGCCATGCATTCGAGCATCATTCCTCGAGCTCCCGAACCATTAAGAGGTTTCATGATGGCTACAGGCACGGCGCCAACAAAATCGCTGTTCACACCGAAGAGTTCCACCACCCATTTAATGGCATCCTGAATGAGGTCGAGCGAACCAGAAGCCCTGAACACACCTATAGCAGCTAGAATGGCCACACAATAAGGGATGAGGCTGACAGCCACCCCAAAACCTCCCTTGGCACCCTCAATAAAAGAGTTATAGACATTGAGCCGTTCGCCCTTTTCATTCTTCGTGAAGAATCCGCTCAAGATGAAGGTGAGAATGGCACCCAAGATCAAAAAACTAGTGAGCAATCTACAGAAGTGCTGCATCTCTTCGTTAGTCATACCATGGATTGCCCAAAAGAGTCCGCCCACAAGTGCTGCTATTGCTCCGAACATCACTAGAAAAGCCTTTTGGAAAAGGTTGATTTTCTGATAGATTGCCACGGCGATGAGTCCCACAATGGTAGAGCAGAGGGTAGTGAGCAACAATGGGATGAAGATATCAGTGGGGTCCACAGCTCCAGCCCTTGCTCTATATGCCATAATACTCACTGGTATGATGGTCAATCCTGAAGTGTTGAGGACAAGGAAAGTAATCATGGAATTGCTGGCCGTGTCCTTCTTGGGATTAATGGACTGCAGTTCCTGCATGGCCTTAAGTCCCACAGGTGTGGCAGCGTTGTCCAATCCGAGCATGTTGGCTGCCATATTCATAAATATGCTACCCAGTGCAGGATGACCTTTCGGTATTTCAGGGAACAGTTTTGTCAGCAGCGGGCTCAAGCCTTTAGCCAGTTTATTGACCAGTCCGCTGTCCTCTCCGATTTTCAGTATTCCCATCCAGAGGGTGAGTGTTCCCGTCAGTCCTAAAGTCATCTCAAATGCCATTTTCGACATTTCGAAGGTGGAGTCAATCATTTGGGGCAGTGCCTCGGTATCGCCCACAAAGATGAGGCGTATCACACCGACGAGCACACCGATGACGAACAATGCAATCCATATATAGTTCAGTGCCACTTGACAGTTGTTATTTAGTGTTAAGAACGGTTGATGAAGACAATCCTCTTAGGTGAGGTCAAGTCTAAAAATAATCGGTGGAGGCACCTCCACCGAATATTAAATGATTTTCAGCGCGTATTTACTTGTCGACGAATGAAGCTCCTTTCTCCAGGACATATCCTTTTCGCTGTGCCACGTATCGGTTACCGAGCGCTTTTTCGGCCTTGACTTCAAACGGGTACTTACCCTCCTTGATGGACTTCACCACCACAGGAGTGCCCACCTTGGCATAGTGTTCCTTGAGATGCTTGATATCATTGTCGCGCAGACGAATGCATCCTTCGCTGTCGCGTCCAGGCACCGATGCAGAGTTATTGGTACTGCCATGTATGCCGATACCCTTATGACCTGGAGTCACCAACCGCATGAACCAGTTGCCATAAGAAGGGATGTTTCCGCGTCCGTCGCCGAAGTCGTGTTTCCACGATGAAGCGTCAGCGATTTGTGAGATTGTGAAAGGAGCCTTCAGTTTACACTCAGGCGTCTTCATGTCGCCCACGCGCTCCTTGTTCTCAGGATTCTTGGCATAGCATATAGGGTAGTGTGCCACCAGCAAGGTGTCGTTGCCCACGCGCTCATAGACATAGAGGCGGTATTCGCTCTTGGAGATAACGAAGAAGCAGTTGGCCTTTGGAACCTTCAACGGGTCTTTATAGACCTGCATGGAATCGCATACATCATATACGAGGTATGTCTTGCTGCCTTTCTTCACGTGTCGAGTTCCAAAATCCACGGTATTCTGCGCTGTCGCCATCAAGCTGCAGGCCGTAGCTACAATCAGTGAGAAGAGAAATTTCATCATGATGTGGTATGAGAAAGGAAATTAGTCTGACAGATAAGAGAATTCAGACGACACATACACAATCTTTCCCTTGTGGGACGCTTTGTAGAACCCATTGCGCTGCTCGCCCAGATAGATGAGCTTTGAGCCCTTTGGAAGATACAAAGGTTTGTTGGTTTCAGGTTGGTTATAGACGCCATAATTGGTGCCAGGACCAAGACGGAGACGAACATTGGTGCCTTTCAGTACGACATAAGTGTCTCCACTTCCCTCAGCAGCAGGTTTTACCGTTTCAGGTGCTGTAGTCTTGACGGGCTTCTGAACATTCGGGTTGCCCTGTCCATCGATATAGGAGAACTTCTTCGAGATATACACATTATTGTTCTTGTAGATAACATAGTAGAAATCACCCTTTTCGCCTTTGTACTCCAACTTAGCACCTTTGGGAGCATGGACAGAGTTTCCTTTGGCATCGTGAAGCCATCCAGCTTCAAGGCTTGGCTCGAGGCGCAGACGCACGTTCTCACCATTCACTACTACATATTTCTTCGATGGGGTGTTGGTCTTTGGGTTCTGAGCATTCAGACCCATCATGACACACACAAACATCATGAGTGTCATGCAGATTCTGTGGATGAAATTGTTCTTGTTCATAATGCTGATTATTTAAAAGATTAATGTTCTATGATTATTCCTCTAAAGGAGATGGTTATTCTTCGTCGGATGCAGAAATGGAGGCGAAGAGGGGGTTGCCCTCTTTGGGTGCTCGGTAACTGTCGGCAAGGGCGGACTGCGCCTTGACCTCAAAACCATACTTGGTGTCTGTGATGCTCCTGATGATGACAGGTGTGCCCACCTGAGCATAATAGTCATGGAGAAGGAGCAAATCGTCGTCGCGCAGACGTATACAGCCTTCGCTGTCTCTGCCAGGCACAGACTCTTCGTTGTTGGTGCTCCCATGAATGCCTACGCCATTGAAACCAGTCTTCAACCGCATGAACCAGGCACCATAGGACGGAATACTGCCCCTTCCGTCACCGAAGTCGTGATGCCAGTTGGAAGCGTTGACTATCTCCGTAATCACAAATGGCGCTTGGATGGAGCACTCTGGTGTTCGCATATCTCCGCTGACTTCTTTCGGTTCAGGGTACATAGCGTAGCATACCGGGAAATGTGCAGCCAGTACAGTGTCTCCTCCAATGGTTTGGTAGACATACAAGCGGTACTCACGCTTAGAGATGACAAAGAAACACGAATCCTTATCAACCTCGGGAAGGTAAATACGGAGACTGTCGTCGATGTCAGCCACATTGTAGGTCTTATTGCCCACAGTATAGTTCCTCATCGGAATATCGAGGATACCTTGCTTAAGTGAGTCCTCACGCATCTCTTCATTTGTTTTCCCCAATGGGTTAGAAGAACACGATGACAGAATCAGGGTGCAAGCAGAGAGTATCAGGTAAAGTGGGCAGATGGGTCTCATAGATGGGTCTATTGTATATCTTTACATTGTTGATTGGGTAGTCAGTCCCTCCAGACTGCGAATTTACACAAACTATTTGAAGTGTTGGCTTATTTCCTGTTTTTTTTTCCTAAAATAGTGTTAAGACAAGTCTTTTCGCATGAAAATTTGGCAATGACAACGAAAAATTGTAATTTTGCAGCAATTTTAAAAACAGTGGATAGATTTGGGCTGCTTGCAACCACGATAAAAAATGCTAAAAGATCAATTTTCTCCCTTCATGTACAAGGAATGAACATTGATGGCATTATTTTCACAAACCTTCCATTCAACAACTTTTTTTACCAACCAGTCCTCAAGGCATTAGCCCGAAGGACAAAAAAACAGTTAGATTTATGGGATATTTGTACACATCTGAATCAGTATCTGAAGGACATCCAGACAAAGTTGCGGACCAGATTTCCGACGCCATTCTCGACAATCTCCTTGCTTATGACTCAAATTCCAAGGTGGCATGCGAGACTCTCGTAACCACCGGCCAGGTGATGCTGGCAGGCGAGGTGAAAAGCGATGCTTACGTAGACCTGCAGGAGATTGCCCGCAAAACCATCCGCCGCATCGGCTACACGAAATCGGAGTATCAGTTCGACGCCGACAGTTGCGGCGTCATATCCTCCATCCATGAGCAAAGTGGTGACATCAACCAAGGCGTGGAGAGGAAATCGCTCGAGGAACAGGGAGCAGGCGACCAAGGCATGATGTTCGGATACGCCACCACCGAGACTCCAGACTTTATGCCTTTGGCACTCTACCTCAGCCATCAGATTCTTATGGAACTGGCAGAGATACGTCATGAAGGCCGTATCATGACCTACCTCCGCCCCGACTCCAAGAGTCAGGTGACCGTGGAGTACAATGACGACGGCACACCTAACCGAATCCACACCATTGTGGTTTCCACCCAACACGACGAGTTTATACCTACGGTGAATGGAAACACCGAGGCCGCCGATAAGGCCATGTGCGAACGCATCAGCGACGACATCCAGCACATTGTCATCCCAAGAGTTTTGGAAAAGATTGGCGACGAAAAGATACGTTCACTCTTCAAGCCAGGCATCAAGTACTATATCAACCCGACAGGACGTTTTGTTATTGGCGGTCCACACGGAGACACAGGACTGACAGGACGGAAGATTATCGTCGACACCTATGGTGGAAAGTCAGGACATGGGGGAGGCGCCTTCTCAGGCAAGGACCCCAGCAAGGTGGACCGCAGCGCGGCCTACGCAGCCCGTCATATCGCCAAGAACCTCGTGGCTGCAGGTGTGAGCGACGAACTGCTGGTACAAGTGAGTTACGCGATAGGAGTGGCAGAGCCACTGAGTATCTTTGTCAACACGTTTGGCAAGAAGAAAGTCAATTTCACCGATGCTCAGATTGCCGAGAAGGTGAAAGAGCTTTTCCCATTGCGTCCCTACGAGATAGAACAACGTCTCAAGTTGCGTCATCCCATCTATGAAGAGACAGCCGCTTACGGTCACATGGGTCGTAAACCCGTAGTCAAGGTAAAGCATTTCGAGAACAAGTATGCTGGTGACAAAGACATCGAGGTGGAACTCTTCACATGGGAGAAACTCGACTACGTTGACCGTGTGAAGGAAGCATTTGGTATAGAGCCTTGAACATTATGATATGAAGGGAAAAACTACCATTTGTGTCTATTGTGCGTCGAGTGGTAACATCGACCAAGGCTACAAGGACGATGCATACACCCTTGGGCGACTGATAGCCGCCCAAGGGTGGGAACTTGTGAATGGCGCGGGCAACGAAGGATTGATGGCCGCCGCAAGCGACGGCGCCCTGTCAGTCCAAGGCACCGTCACTGGAGTCATCCCCACTTTCATGGTCCAAGCCGGATGGTGTCATCATGGACTGACTGAAATCGTGCAGACCCAACATATGCACGAGCGCAAGCAACTGATGGCAGAAATGTCCGATGCCTGCATCGCTTTGCCAGGGGGTTGCGGAACATTAGAGGAGCTCATGGAAGTGATTACCTGGAAGACGCTCGGCATCTACTCCAAACCCATCGTCATCCTCAACACGAATGGTTATTACCAACCTCTACTCGATATGCTCCAAAAGGCAATGGATGAACGATTCATGAACGAAAAGTGCAGAGACGCATGGACAGTGGCGTCCACGCCAGAGCAAGCCGTCAAACAGTTGACAGAGCAGCTGGAAAAACAAACAAACTCCCATTGACCCAAAGATGACCACCACGGACCCCATATCAAACCTTCCTGCCGACACTTTAGGTCTTGACAGCATAGTTTGGCATCAGTATGTTCTGACTGCCGAGACCGGGCATATAGAAACGTTTGCCGACACATTCCAATTCGGTGCAGACAGGGGTTATTGTCTTAACGACACACTAGTAGAGCGAGGAATCTCCCTACCCGACAAGGGGATGGTGAGCAACATGCGTAAACAGACCCTTGCGAATGACGTCAATACAGCCGGACTGTTACTGCTGATTTTCATCGCCATCGCCATTATCTTCCACAAGGGGCGTTATCTAATTGCATATCGAATCAAGGATTTCTTCCACAGCAAGAGAAAATATTCCGACGAGTATGTCAACCCCAACACCAGCGCCTGGCGTAACAACTTGGCATTATGCTCAGTGCTGAGTCTTTCCCTCAGCTTGATTGTGTATCAATTCACACGCGACAGTTTGAGTAGCGCGATGTGGAACCCATACCTTCCACTTGTGTTAGTCGGCGGTACATTCATCATCTTCCTCGCATGGATTTACCTCAAGGGTCTTCTCCATTATTTCCTCAACTGGGTCTTTTTTGACAGGGAATCCAGAAAGAAGTGGATGTCGTCATATTTTTTGATAAATTCACTGTCGGCATTCATCGTTTTCCCAATTTCTCTGTTGGCGATTTTTGGAAACATGACACCAAAAATCACACTTTATAGTTTGCTATTTGTTCTAATTCTCGCCAAAATTCTACTATTTTTTAAGATTGTGAACAACTTTAAGGTGAGAAATAGTGAATATTTGTTTATTTTTTTGTACTTTTGCGCCGTGGAAATTGTGCCAGTCCTAGCGATGTGGCAGATTTTCTCTAACACAGACAGAAATTTAACAGTAATTTTCTTTTAAAGAATGACAACCAAAATCTTAGTGTCGCAACCTCGTCCCAAAGTCGAAAGATCACCTTACTTTGACCTTGAGAAGAAGTACGGAATAGAGATGGTGTTCAGACCCTTTATCAAGGTAGAGCCAATGACGCCAAAGGATTTCCGTCAGCAGAGGGTTTCCATTTTGGACCATACTGCCATTGTTTTCACTTCACGCCATGCAATCGACCATTTCTTCAATCTATGTAAAGAACTTCGAGTGAATGTGCCCGATACGATGAAGTATTTCTGCGTGTCGGAACTCGTAGCCCATTATATCAGCAAGTACGTTCAGTACCGCAAGCGCAAGGTTTTTGTAAGTCCTACTGGACACGTTGAGGGTTTGATTCCACTCATGCAGAAACACAAGGATGAGAAGTATTTTGTTCCTCAGTCTTCAGTGCACACCGACGACATGAAGAACATGCTTGACGATGCAGGTCTCACCCACACAGAGGCAGTGATGTACTACACTGTCAGCAATGATTTTGGCAAGGACGAGAAACTCGACTACAATATGCTGGTGTTCTTCAGTCCTGAAGGAATCCGCACTCTCTTGAAGGATTTCCCCGACTTTGAGCAAGGCGATGTGGCCATCGCCTGCCTTGGACAGAAGACCATCAAGGAAGCCGAAGACCATGGTCTGAGAGTGGATCTCCAGCCCACAGAGGAACTGAGGTCAGTTCCCGCAATGATTGAGGCTTACATCAAAGAGCACGAATAGGCAAACATCAGGCTACATCAGACACAAAATATGGGGCCGGCAAGGAAATTCTTGCCGGCCCTGTCTGTATTATTGAGAAATAAATGCTATCTTCGCAACATGAAACCAACAGAGCACACATTGCTGAAGTCCGAGCGGCTGTACAAGAAGAAAGACATCAACGCTCTCTTCGAGGGAGGCAACCTATCCTTTGCCGCCTACCCTTTCCGTGCCGTCTTCCGTAGCACCGAACGTGATGATGTGCCTGCAAGGATACTGGTGAGCATTCCTAAACACCGCCTTCGTCATGCCGTGGACCGCAACAGGATGAAACGACTGGTTCGCGAGGCCTACAGAAACAACAAGGGCATACTGTGCGAGGTGACCAATTCATTGGACTGCACGGTCAACATTGCCTTCATCTGTATCAGCGACAAGGTTTCCACATACAGAGAAGTCCAGAAAAGTGTCTGCAAACTCTTGCAACGCACAGCAGAGGCACTCATTAAAAACAAGAAGACGACATGACATCATAACAAGATAAGGAAATGAACATTTTCAAGTCAATTTGGGGCGCGATATGCAAGGTGTTGTCTTTCATCTTGCTTGTTCCCATCTATTTCTACCGCAAATGCATCTCGCCCTACACCCCTCCCTCGTGCAGGTTCACTCCTTCATGTTCTCAATATGCCGTTGAGGCCATCAAGAAACACGGGCCTTTCTATGGCACTTATCTCGCCATACGCCGCATACTTCGCTGCCACCCATGGGGAGGCAGCGGTTACGACCCCGTCCCATGAGTCCTTTTGTTGATATACATACACACCAACATCACGGAACAGCCGACATCAAGGAGGTAGTCTGTCTTGACTTCAGCCAGCTCCACACCACATATTCAGGTGACTTCAATGCCATCTGCAAGGCTGTAATCGAAAGCGGCCCATATATTGCGTTAGGCATACATCCATGGAATGCAGGCTCCGTACCACCAGATTTTACTGAGGTCATGCGTAGTGTCGTCCAGCGGTGTCCCAACATCATGTCCATCGGTGAGGCAGGACTCGACAAGACCCATTCTATCGACATGGGCAAGGAAGAGGCAGTCTTTGTCTCACAAATAGAATTGAGCGAGGAATCAGGCCTTCCCATGGTCATTCATTGCGTGAAGGCGTTCAACGAACTGTTGCGCATCAGGAAGCAGTTGAGTCCAAAACAGAGATGGATAATCCATGGCTTCAGGGGTAAAGCCCAACAGGCAGAGCAACTGCTCCGCGCCGGCATGGACCTATCCCTTGGGGAACGTTTTAATCCCGAGACGATTCATGTTGTTCCGCTTGAACGTCTATGGTTGGAGACAGACATGTCGGATACCCCACTTATGTCCGTCTATTCTGCCGTCAGCAAGGCCATGGGCATTCATCTTGAATTATTGGCGGATGAGATCCACCAGCGTTTCTCCGATTTGTTGTCCAAATCTATCGCATATCCCTCTTAATCATTACAAGCTCCGATGTAACTCAGCATCTTGGCCAGAGCATCCACATGGGGCATCGGACAACCCGCCTCTGCTGCAATCTGCAAGGGACGAAGGTAGATGTAGTTGATTTCCATCGGGCGATGACGATCAAAATCTAACCTCATCGAAGGGCTGTAGGGCGTCATATTGTCGGTCATCTCCATCATCTTGTCGGCGAAGCTACGGTCAAGCCCCGTGACGCCAAGATGTCGGGCAGCTGTGATTACTTCCATCATCATGGTATAAATGAGTTCCCGTGTGGAAGGATGCTTGAGCAAAAGGTCGGTCTGCGTGTTCAGCACCACAGTCATACCATTGAAAGGCACATTCCATACAGCCTTCCGCCAACGGGCCTCCAAATACTCCACCTCAGCGCATTGTATGCCAGCATGGGTGAAGTCGTCGATGACAGTGTGGAAAGTCTTCTCATCCTTACAACTGTAGTTGCCGAAGTTAATGCTGCCATAGCACTGTTGGTTCACCCTTCCCGGTTCAGTCTTCGAGCAGCAGATGAAAGCCAGTCCTGCCACTAGTGGTTGGTCGGGGAACATCTTCTGCACGTCGTCCTCCACCCCGATGCCGTTCTGTATCAGCACCACCACGGTGTTGTGCCGCAACAGTGGAGGCAACAACGATGTCAGCAGGTGGTTGTTTATGGTCTTGAGACCAACCAGCACCACATCGCACTTGGGCATATCTGTTGTTGAACTGTATGCGTTGACCTTATCGAGATGGAAACTGCCGTCGCACGAATCCACCTGCAAACCATTTTCCTTCACATATTCATAATCGCTATGCAGCAGGAAATGCACCTCTTGTCCGCTCTTGGCTAGTCTGCCACCATAGAAGCCTCCCAAGGCTCCTGTTCCTATCACTCCGTAAACCATTATCTTCCTTTGATTGCAATTATCATATCGTGAATTCGACGAAAAATATTTTAATTTTTTGGGGGCCTATTCTTTCCAAGTCAGTGCCAACGAATAGTCATCACCGTCATACACGCAACCGTCGCTCCATTCGCGGCCCTCGATTTCAGCCGAGAAACGCAATGTATCACCTGGTTTTAGCAAGTAGGTATCACCCCTTTTTGTCAGCGTGATGCAGTCCTTCTCAATGCGGGCTATCTCGATGTCGCGAAAACCAGTGAAATCCAAACTACCCAACTCGACCTCAAATACTCTCTCCTCATACTTCCAATCGCCTGAACCGCTTACCGACCAATGCTGATGACCATGTCTGGCATGCAAGGTGATGGGCTTCGTAGCGGCATTGGGCTCTTGATAGACACCCGCTACAAACATACCCTCCTGACGGATGCCTGCCGGGATGTTCTCGAAGACACCCTTGCCATGGCAACAACCCTCATGGAACTCGCCCTCATAACGGCAACCCTCATGACGGAAACGGTCGCCCACAAGCACGCCATGCCCCTCGGGACGGTTGTCGACCATCTTTCCGTCATAGACCCACTCCCCGTAGGCATATTCGATATGACCCTTGGTCCGGCCGATGGCCCAGACATTAGCCTGCGCCATGCCTTGTCCGAAGGGGTCGGGCAGT
>JAFXVU010000050.1 GCA_017534705.1 Bacteroidaceae bacterium | reverse complement strand
GTTTCTTGAGAGAATAAGAGGAGAAAGAGAAAATACTTTTGAGAGGGAAATCGAGGAGAACAGAAACATGCTCTAATAAAAGTCTGATGAGTGCAACGGCGGCCTGAAAGGCCAACAAGCCCTCAGCCCAGGGCAACGCCCCGGGTATTTAAATCGACATACATTATATCGCCCTGCTTCCTATGATTTTATCCAAGTATATTTAGTTAATATTTGTTAACTGTTCTGGCTTTGTTTGTTCACTCTTTCTTTTTGCTCTGAGAGACTCATGGTTCTTCTCATAATCCATGTCATTTTCGACAAGTGAGAATACGAGGTGTATGAGTTTGTTTCGTGCGTTGTTAATGATGATGCCGTATGGCTTTCCCTTCTCTTTCAATCTCAGATAGTAGTCGCGGTATATTCCTTTTTCCCTGATTGTCCATTCAGCCGCCTGTGTGAGGTATGCCTTGAGTAGGGAGTTGGAATAGCATTTGACGTATGCCTTCTTGTCCACGCTGGTGCCTGAAGTGTCCCTGAAGGATGCGATACCGTAGTAGGATGCCATCTTGTTAGCCGTGGTAATCACCTTGAAGTTGTTGCTGTAGACGATGATTGCGGTGGCGTTGACAATTCCTATACCGCTGATAGAAACGATGTGTTCGTAGTTCGTTTTCAATTCCTTGTCCTCCTTGATCAGCTCGAGGATCTGCTTCTCACACTCCTTGATGCTCTTTTCGAGTGCCTTGACGCTCTTGCGTGCATCACGGAGGATGAAGCTCATGGACTTGTTTTTGGCCGCCGTGTCTGCCAGATGCGACATGCGAACCTTCTTCTCCGTCTTCTCCTGTACCAGCTTATGGCGGTACTGCAGCAGCGCCTTCAACTCACAGATGGCGTCGCTGGGTGTCTCGTAGATGACAGCCTTGTCCATGTGCCGCATGGCATACTCGGCAATCATCAGCGAGTCGGCCTTGTCATCCTTACCCTTGCGCACGCCCATGCTGCGCTTGATCTGAAGCGCACTTTCACGCCAGATATCCAGGTCCTTGGCGTAGATGTAGTCACACAAGGAGCGGTCGTAGCCACCTGTGGTTTCGCAGCAGAACAGTACTTCCTCCGGGCCTACGCCTTTGATCAGGTGCCGTGCCCAGACCAGCATGCGGCGGAAACCCATCGGACGGTTCTCGAACGTTTGGTAACCCAGCTTCTGGACTCCCTGCTGAATGTTTCTCACGTCAATTGCGCTTGCATCAATCTTTTCTTTTGAAATGTCGATGCCGATAACGATTTTTTTCATATCTTTGTAAAGTTTTTAATTACAGGAAGCGATTGACTGAAGGAAAGCTGTCTGTGACTATTACTTTAATTAGGCTCGGAGCCTACCTTCCTATTTGGCATTTGCAGCTTAAAATCCGGAGGGCCTATAACAGGGCATAAGCTCATGGTCTTCAGGGGCAATTAGGGTGACCTCCGGCAGTCAATCCTTCCTTTTAACAACAAAGGTAAGGAATAACTGGTATATTTTTCGTATATTGAACGTTAAATATTTTAAGAGTTATTTAGGACTCTTATTATACACTGCAAAGTTAAAGAAGGGGCATAAGCCTTATAACCAATTACTTACAACATCTAATATTGCTTTCACCAACTTGGATTTTCAATCCACAAACACATATCTTTCGTCGTAATCTACATGATACAATTTTAAAAACTGAATATATTCGTCATGGAACGACAATTTCTTATGATGCTCCTTCTGACGGGCTACATAATCCACCGTCTTATCAACCACCGACTGACTTACCGAAAATGCGGCATAGCCTGCCTGCCAAGCAAAATGCTGGTAATATGGCGACAAGTTTTTTATCCAGCGACTGCTGTTGCGTTTAATTTCCTCAATAAGATACGCAACGGATACGTTATTGGACAACAAACACACCACGTGAACATGGTCGCAGATGCCACCCACACGGATAACATTACATCCCGTGGAATTTATAAGTTGTCCTATATAACTATGCACGCGATCCCAATGTTCCTCATGAATCTTAGGACTCATCGTTTTGATGTGAAAAACAATGTGCAGGTATATTTTACAAAGTGACTGTGCCATAATGGTCTTTTTTGCTTATGCCCTTTCAGGGCGATTATTAGCTAACTAATTAAGTCCCAGGGCGTTGCCCTGGGCTGAGAGCAGGTTGGCCTTTCAGGCCGCCGTTGCGCTCGACAGAGGTCCATCCCCATGATTGTCATCGAAATCCATCGGCGAAGTTCTCTCGCGAGGTTCATCGGCGAATAAGAAACCCGGAAACCAACACCTCCCCTCCCATCATGGCTTCAAATGGGAGGGGAGCTCTGACGGCTTTCGAAAGGGATTTCTTTCGCAGCCAATGCAATTTCTCATTCGGCGAGCCGAAATCAATTTTCAATCTTCAATTTTCAATCTTCAATCGGCGCAGCCGAAATCAATTATGAATTTTGAATTATGAATTATGAATTAAATCAGTTGATTACCATTTGCACGATGGTCATGACGTCGGAGATATTGATGTCTTTGTCGCCATTGACGTCGGCATTGGGTTTGACGAAGCCGTTCTGAGTTGTGCCGACGATGTGGCTCACGGTCATCATCACGTCGGCGATGGTGACGGCGCCATCGACGTTGACGTCACCTTTCCGGCCATCCTTGAAGTAGCCGCCCTTCCATTTGTACCATCCGCTGCCCGTATCATC
>JAFXVU010000049.1 GCA_017534705.1 Bacteroidaceae bacterium | reverse complement strand
TCCCGCCCTGCGACATTCGTAGCGGGACATGAACACGGAAATCTTTTGTTATGGAATCGAATTTCTTGGTGAGTGTTGCCATCAAGACAACGTGAGCGTCGACATCAGGCAGAGGTGTCAGTTTCCCGGTAGGAGAGACGATGTTTGGATGGCTGGAGGTCCATTGAATCTTGACGTCTTTGTCCACCAAGCCTCTATTGGGGAGAACGAGGTCTTCGGTGACGCTCGACAGGTCGCCGAGAGTGAGCGCTTCCGCGTCTGCCGTAAGGTCGACATCGCTCGCATCCGAGTTCTCTTTGTAGGCCGCATTTAGATCTTTGATCGTTTCTTTGGCCTTTGCAATCTCATCAGCCGATAGTGCTGTATTGAGGAGCATGAAGTCATACAGGAGCGTCTTGTTCAGGCAATTGTCGCCTGCATAGCATGACCGCCCTAACCAATTGTAGCGGGTCCCGTCAGATCCGCTTCTAGGTAATATCTCCTTCGGCGTATAAGTCATGTTATTGTTTTGCGCCACTTGAATACCATCAACGTAGAGGGTACCGACCTTTCCATTCTGAGTGAATGCGTAGTGATGCCAAACTCCTTTTGTCGCCTTGGCGTTTCGCGATACATTCTGGTTGTCTTGCCAGTTGGTGCGGGCAACGGAGTGCGACTGGTCGGTCAGATTGCCTATCATACAGCCGTTCATGTCGCGGTTGATGTCATCGGAGTTCGAGAAATTCCAGATGAAGTTGCCAGAACCCTCGAGTGAAGTGTTGTTGGCATCTATCCGGAAATAGGCTGAGATGGTGTAGTCGGTAAGTCCACAGATAACAGAACCGATGGATGACCCCAAGTCCATGTAGCCTGAATGCTCGCCGAAATCGAGAACGTTGAACTGCCCGTTCTCCATGCTGCCGATAGTGCGGATGGTGGCATCATCTTTTAGCACACCAACGTACTGGCCAGTTCTGTCCTTGACCATAATTGTCGTCCCGTTCATCGATATGTCATCATTATGGAAAGTCCATTCTGCCAAAACCTGTGATGCGTCAACTCGGCAACTACGAGGACTATGACTCTCAGGCCATGCAAGTGCTTGAATACATGAGGCGATGAGAACCACGAAAGTAAAGCTAAATCGTTTCATAGAATTGATAGTTTAGTTAGTATAAAAGGTGATTTTTTTAGTTTTCTGTTGCAAAAGTAGGATGTCCCCATGTATTTATCTGACAGAAAACACAAAAAAAACTACTGAAAACCGAGATTGTGCTAGATTTTTCACTACCTTTGTGGCATGATAGACGATGTGAAGACCTTTGATGGCTCAAGGCGTGATTTCATGCCGTATGGTATTACCTGTGAGCGATGGCGACCTAAGGTGATGCCACGCTTCGACCGTCATAACGAGATAGAACTGAATTTCTTTCCAGGGAGTAGCGTTACTTATCTCATGTCGGGGCGTGTCATTCGGGTTCCATCCCGTCGACTCGTTGCCTTTTGGGGACTTATACCGCATCAGATTATTCAGTTTGATGGAAACGATGAATACTATGTCTGCACAATTCCGCTATCCCTCTTCTTGGATTGGCATCTGCCCGAACACGTGCAGCAGGCACTTTTGGGAGGAAGAATGTTAGCTGCTGATTCAAATACCTATTCCGCCTTTGATGAGATGCTCCTCAGGCAGTGGCAAATCGACTTGAGGACTATCCCCGCTGATCAAACTGGAAAATTAACGCCTGATTTCATTTCCATCACACAAACCGTGCTTTTGGAGATGAGAGCACGCGTGACACGTATGAGCCGCCATTTCCTGCTGATACGGCACGAGGAAGATGGGAAAAACTGTCATTCTGGAAGACGTAAGAATGTCTATAGCAACGAGGTCGACATCGTCTCCGAGCTGGCCATTTTTATTGCCCAAAACTATATGAATCCTATAAAGGCTGTTGATATAGGTCGACAGGTGGGAGTTCACCCAGACTACGCTAATGTCTTGTTCCGAAAGGCATTTGGGTGTACGCTCCACAGCTATCTTGTCCAGGAACGTTTCAGCCATGTAGAGCGACTACTCATTACGACTGACAGGCCCATCACGGACATCGCTTTCTCATGCGGCTTCAATACCATCAGCAGCTTCAATGCAACATTCTTGCAGATACATGGTTGCACGCCTCGTGAGTATAGGGCGCAGATGGCAACGTAATCACGATGTCGTTTGTCACTTCCTGTTTGCATCATCCCTTCATGTCCGTTAGCATCTGTTTGTGCGTCTGCTCACATCGCCTTTCACGACCGCTCGCAACGTCCCTCACGACCATTCGCATCGTCCTTCACGAACGGTCGTGAAGGGCTGCACATATAGACGCATCGCCCTGCGCGACTATATGTGTTCGTTATTCGGTCGCGACCGAACAATGTTGAGGTTTGTTGAATAACGTAAGGATCAAGAATATCCTTTTTATTCCGACTCAGCCCCTTATCGTTAACCATCCATGATGTCCTTAGATAAGAGACTTTACGATTGTGGGCAAAACGTATGTATACGACATACATTCCATCTTTTCTCTTTGATTTTACCGTAGCTTTTAATGTTGCCATATTAAATTTATGTTATATGATTACACGCTATATTGCGCATTCATATAATATAATTCAGGTTTCATAAGGCTCGCTCAAATCTTGGTAAATTTACTACAGACCGACCTATCGACACACAGAAGAGTGTTTGCTCAATGGTATGTACATTATGCATATAAAGTAAAATAAATCAGCCTCAATAACCACACTCAAATTTTAGGTAAACAGGCTCATTTTTTGGTAAACAAATTTGATGCAGAACTACCTATTGGCACATAGAATATCATTTCTCAAAAATACAACTAATTATATATCAGCTATTTGCATTTTCAAAAATGTTTCCTGAAAAAACACGCTTTTGGGGGAGGTACAAAAACGCAAGTACTTTGTTATCAAGTACTTGCGTTTTAAAGTATCTCAAAAATAAGAAATTTATTCACATTCGAGAGCGCCCTGTGCGGCGGCGAGGCGTGCGATAGGCACACGGAATGGAGTCTTTAATGTCCTTTGGGACATTGCTCTCCTTTCCCGCATCCACAGTCACTTCCGCATCCACAGTCACTTCCGCATCCACAGTCACTTCCGCATCCACAGTCCTTTCCACAGCTACAGTCACATCCGCATCCGCAGCCTTTGCTTTTGCCGCGAATCTGTCGCCAAAAATGCCTTAAGGCGATAACGGCGGCGATGGCAATGATGATTCCTACGATAACTGTCTGCATGTTCATTGTCCTTTTTCCTTTCTGGGGTTAAGTCGCCTATTACATCATACTCCCTACTTGATACACTAACGTCGAGCACACCCAAGCCAGCAACGTTGTATAGACTATCGTGAAGAATGCCCATTTCAAACGCCCTGATTCATTCTTGATGGCGATGCACGTCGGGATACATGGCATATACAACAGCACGAAAATCATGAACGACAAGGCCGATAACGTCGTCATACCACTCTTGCGCAGGATACCCGACAAACGGGCTTCGTCAGCCGCCTCATCATCTAACTGCTCTGTTTCAGCGTCTGTCTGGCTGTAGAGCACACCCATCGTCGAAGCCACAATCTCCTTGGCGGCGGTTCCGGCAAGGATGCTCACTCCCTCACGCCAGGCAAAACCACAGGGACGGATGACTGGTTCAATCATCTGACCTAACTGGCCGATATAACTGTTCTTCATCTGGAGTTCATTGCTGTTGGCAACCATACTGGTCTTTTCTTCACCATCAGAACTGTTCTCATAGCGAGGGTAGTAACTCAATGCCCAGATGATAATGGATGCCACAAGGATGGTGGTACCCATCTTCTTCAGGTATTGACGGCCTTTCTCCCATGTATGACGGAAAACTGACTTCCATGAGGGAAGACGGTAGGGGGGCAGTTCCATCACGAAAGGACTGCTGTCGCCCTTTACCAAGTAACGGCTGAATAGACGGGCCATCAACACCGACATGAGGATGCCAAGCGTGTAAAGACCCAGCAGAACCAACGCCTTGTGATGGGCAAAGAAAGCACCGATGATGATGATATAAACAGGAAGTCGCGCGGAGCAGGACATCAACGGAACAATCAACATCGTAATCAGACGGGATTTGCGGTCCTCTATCGTACGGGTGGCCATCACGGCGGGGATACTGCAACCAAAACCCATCACCATCGGGATGAACGACTTGCCATGTAGACCCATTTTGTGCATGATTCGGTCCATAATGAAAGCGGCGCGGGCCATGTAGCCGGAGTCCTCCATCCAAGAGATGAAAGCGTAGAGAATCATGATGTTGGGTAAGAAGATAATCACACCACCGACACCAGCGATGATTCCATCGACAATCAAGTCCTTCAACGGACCGTCACCAAGCAGATTGCTGTTGCTGATGCTTTTGCCCAACCAACCCACAAGGGAATCTATCCAGTCCATCGGGTACTGGCCGATGTTGAACGTGCAATAGAACATCAAATACAACAGCAGGAAGAAGATGGGGAAACCAAGATAACGATTGGTCACGATGCTGTCTATCGTCTTTGTCATCAAACGGCTGTGGCTGTTCTTATGCACATTCACAAAACACTCTCTCAACGCACCCTGGACATAACCGTACTTGGCGTCAGTGATGGCGGTCTCGCTGTCTTCCTGCATCTCGTTGAGTATGTCCTGCTGGCATCTCTTACGGCAAGCGATGATGTCTTCGTAGTTCTCGAAGTCACTGATGATTTGGGCAATCTGCTTGTCGTTCTCCAACAGCTTAATCGAGATGAAACGGGCGGAGTAATTGTGGTGGGGCTCGGGGTTCACACGCACCAAGGATTCCACCGTATCGATGTATTTCTCGATAATCTGACCATGGTTGATGTGAATGTGGCGGTAGAACTGGCCGTGACCCTCATAGATGGAGATGATGTGGTGAAACAATTCCTCCACACCTGCACCTGTTCGACCCACTGTCGGGACCAGTTTCACGCCCAACAGCTTGCCCAGCTGATCCTGGTCAAGTTTGTTGCCGCTTTCGAGGAACTCATCGTACATGTTCAACGCGATAATCATCGGCACATCCATGTCTATCAACTGGCATGTCAAATACAGGTTGCGCTCAAGATTCGAGGCATCAACAACATTCACTATCACATCGGGAGTCTGCTCGATGATATGACGGCGGACGTACAATTCCTCGGGGGTGTAAGCGGAAAGCGAGTAAGTGCCAGGCAGGTCGGTGATGTTGAAACGGTAGCCTTCTTGCTCGAAATGCCCCGTCTTGGCATCTACTGTCACACCGCTGTAGTTGCCCACACGCTCATGTGCTCCTGAGGCGATGTTGAACAGGCTCGTCTTACCACAGTTCGGATTGCCCACGAAGGCAACATTAATCACATGTCCCTTGGCCTCTGTGGCGCGACGAAGCAAGTCGGAACCGGCAGGAACAGGGGTGGCGTCCATCTCATGTTCTCGCTCCCATTGCTCTGCTTCTTGTTGGTTTAGCACTTCTATCAACTCTGACTCGGCATGACGCAGGCTCACCTCATAGTCCATCACACGGTATTTCACAGGGTCACGCAAGGGAGCGTTCAACAACACTTCCACCATCTGCCCCTTGATGAAACCCATCTCCACGATACGCTTGCGAAAACCACCATGACCGTTCACCTTCACAATCATGCCGCTCTCACCGCTTTTCAACTCTGATAATCTCATATTCTATCTGCCTGTTGTCTTTTGAAATGCAAATTTACTCCTTTTATGTGAATCTCGCAATCCCTATTAGTGAGTAAAAACGACGTATAAGTCCATTCTTTTCTCTTTTTGTACAAATAAATACTCACAAATGATGATTGTATAAAATCAGTAATATGTGTAACTTTGCATATGTTATTTCTGTTATGAGTGTTACGAGATATGGATTATATTTTTAAGGTCACAGATAAATTGAGTGATATCATTGCCAACGACTATAGGTTGTTGCAGATTGTCTCACGCTTTGGCATTTCACTCGGATTCGGAGAGAAAACCATCAGTGAGGTGTGCGCGGATGCCGGTATTGACCGTAATACTTTCCTTGCTGTCATCAACTATGTCAAGAGTGGGGCAGAGCCAGTTCCACAAAGTGTACCCAATATTTCTGTCGAGACTCTCGTGAGGTTTTTGAGGGAAACTCATGCCTATTACCTGGAGTATCAGTTCCCGAGTATCAGGCGGAAACTACTCAGCAGCATTGATTGCAGCCTCAAGAACGAGGTCGCATTCCTCTTCCTCAAATTCTATGATGACTACACGGAAGAGGTGCGGACACACATGGATTTCGAGAGCTCTACGGTCTTCTCGTTTGTGGACCAACTGCTCAAGGGAGAAATGCCCACCCATGAGAGTGTGCACCTCATGTCTAAACATCACGACAAGATGGAAGAGAGGCTAGGGGAACTCCAGAATCTCTTCCTCCAGTATTATCCTCAAAAAGAGAACAACAACGAACTCATGGACGTGTTGCTCTCTATATACCGTTGTGAGGAGGACCTGAACATTCACTGCCTCATCGAGGACAATATCTTTGTGCCGGCTGTAAGGAAACTTGAACATGCCAACAAAATCCGTCGGCCTAAACGTGTCAAGGAAGAACTTGAAATATCTCAATCGACGGATTCTGAACTCTCGCAAAGGGAGAAGGAAATCGTATCTTGCGTCGCTAAAGGCATGGCCAATAAGGAAATCGCTGACATTCTTTGCCTCTCCATCAACACCGTCACGACACACCGCAGAAACATTGCGCGCAAATTGCGTATCCATTCCTCAGCAGGTATCACCATCTACGCCATCGTCAACAAACTCGTCACCCTCGAAGAAGTCAACATGTAGTTGGCGAGTTTGAGGATGACGAGTCTTCTTTAAGGTCGAGTACAGAACCATATCATGGCTCTGTTGAGGGTCTATTATTCGAATTCTTTGCGTATCCTTACCTCTATCCCTGCGTCTTTCAGTGCCTCAGGAATACCGCTGACATCGGTTTTGCCGAAGTGATAGGGGAATAGCACGCTGGGCTTGATGCGCTTGGCTGCGCTGACCAACTGGTCTGTTGTCATGGTGTAAGGCTGGTTGCAAGGCAGGAAAGCGATGTCAATTTTCCCTAAGTTATCCATTTCTGGAATATCCTCTGTATCACCGGCTATATACACGCGCAGACCGTCTATCGTCAGGATGAAACCATTGTCTCTTCCTTTGGGGTGGAACTGAAGATGCCCTTCTGTCGTATTGTACGCTGGAACGGCTTCTACCTTGATGTCGCCCAACATCATGTTGTCGCCATTGGCCATGATGTCGCCGTAGCCTAACATGTCGGCGCAACGTTTGTTCGTCACCAGCTTTGTGCCTTCCTTGGTCAAGGTCTTGATGGCTTCCTTGTCGAAGTGGTCGCCATGCTCATGGGTCACCAGAATATAGTCGGCTTGGGGAAACTGGCTGTAGTCAGTGACACGGTCGCCCAACTGACGGACGGGGTCTACCTCTATCTCCTTTCCTTCATGACTAATGCGGAGGGAGGCGTGAAGCAAGGCCTGAATGGCTATTTGATGACCCCCAGGAGTGGTGAAGGTGTCGCCCTGGGCTTCATCCCCCTTGACAACTGGTTTGCGGGTGATGCTCCATGCCATGATGCCACCCTTGAGGTTCACGACTTTGAAACCCGCTTTGGAGAGCATTTTTGCAGCGGAAGCGGAACGACGGCCGCTCTTGCAATAAACGGCGACAGGATGTTCTTTGTTCAATCTGGCAATCGCGTTGTCCAGAAAACTGTTTTCTTTCACATCGATGTTCATGGCTCCTTCGATATGGCCCTCAGCGAATTCTTCTGCGGTGCGGACATCAAGAAGTTGGACATTGTCCCCGCGGATGTAGTCTGAAAAAGCATCGACGTTCAGGGAATCGTAAGTGGCTGATGTGCAGCCCATCGGCAGTTGGAGACCTACCAATGACAAGAGTAGTGCAAATGTTTTTTTCATAATCTTTATGGTTTTATAATGCTGATATTAAATAATCAATCAGGCAGTATCTCAACATGAAGATGATAGCCAGTATGATGATGGTGGGATTCAGACGTTCCCACTTCCTCGCGATGGCATTGAGAAGAACGTATGTGATGATGCCCTGAAGAATACCGTCGCTGATGCTGCCTGCCATCACCATGACGATGATGGTGATGAAACATGGAATGCTGATGGCATAGTCATCGAACGTCAGTTCTTTCACGTTCGAGAACATCATCAAACCAATGATAATCAAAACGGGACTGGTGGCTGCAGAGGGGATGGAGAGGAACAATGGAGAGAAAAACAACGATATAATGAAGAACAAGGCAATCGAAGCAGCGGTCAGACCTGTGCGGCCGCCTGCGCCTACACCTGAAGCCGACTCTACGTATGTGGTGGTCGTGGAGGCACCTACACATGCACCCGCGGTGGTGGCTATGGCGTCAGCTAGGAGGGCTTCGTTCAATCTTGGAATCGTACCGTCCTTTTTTATCATACCTGCTGAACTCATCACGCCGATTAAGGTTCCAATCGTATCGAACAAGTCGAAGAAGAGGAAAGTAAATACCACTAGAATCATGTCTGTAGTGAGGATGTTATGCCACTCAAACTGCATACAAAGTGGTGATACATCTGGTGGCATGCCGATGATGCCGTTCATATGGGTGACACCCATAGGGATACCGATGAGAGCGGTGACAAGAATGCCGATGAGCAAGGCGCCTCTCACTTTGTAGATGAGAAGGATGGAAATCAACATCAAACCGATGACACAAAGCTGGGTCGGAGCAGAGGTGAAGTCTCCCAAGGTGATGATGGTGCTTTCGTCAGGAACAACCAAACCACTGTTCTTCATACCTAAGGATGTGATGAACAGACCGATACCAACGGAGATGGCAGCTTTCATCTGATGGGGAATGGAGTTGACGATGAGTGCGCGTATTTTGGTCACACTCAAGATGATGAAGAGAATGCCCTCTAAGAGGATGGCTGTGAGAGCGAACTGCCATGAATAACCCATCGCGAGGCATACTGTATAGACGAAGAATGCGTTCAAGCCCATGCCTGGAGCGAGGCCAAAGGGAAGTTTGGCATATATGGCCATAACTAAGGTACCAATGACTGACGCTATCACGGTGGCGGTGAACACTGCTCCGGTGTCCATGCCCTTATCGGCAAGGACGGAGAAAATGCTCGGATTGACGGCGAGAATATACGCCATCGTCAGAAAAGAGGTCAGGCCTGCTGTGATTTCTGTCCTGACACTGTGCTTTGAGGAATCAAAGCCGAAGAGTTTTTGAAGTAACATATTAGTGCTTTTTATGATTGGTCAGAATGTCGTAAGGTCTAGGGTTCGTGATGGATGATGAGGTGCTTGAGAATAGCGTTTTGTGTGACTGTCTCTCACTTGAACAGCAAAGGGACAAAGGCGCTTAGGCATCTGCGCCAGGTCAGCCACTCATGCCCCGTACCATCTGAACAGTAGAACTGGTTATGAATGCCCATCTCGGTGAGACGCTCGCTGATAGCCTCTGTGTTGTAGTCCTCGTTGCTGCCGCAACCGAAGAAGAACACTTTCAACCGGGAGTTGAACGCATCGGCGTCAGTGAAGGTACGGTTGTAGACCGCATCTAATTGCTCCGGACCAAAAGCGAACGAACCGCTGAAGGTGCCGATATAAGCGAACCACTCAGGATGCTGCAGTGCTAAGTCAAGGGTCTGCCGGCCACCTATTGAGGTTCCTGCCATTGCCCTCTGTTCACGTGTGCCTCTTGTACGGAAGGCACTGTCGATGGCTGGGATAAGGTCTTTCATCATGATGGGGAGAAAGTCTGAGCCATAGTCAGACTCCGTGACACCAGGATGTTCCAATGTGTAATCGTAATAACTCAGGCCGATGTTACCGCTGTCTAACACCACAATCATGGGCTCACATGCCTTTGTGGCTATCAGATTGTCCATAATCTGGCTCAATTTGCCTTGCTCTGCCCATGCGTGCTCGTTCTCACGCATGCCATGCTGCAAGTACAGCACTGGATAGCGTCTTCCTGACGAAGCGTCGTATTCGGCTGGGGTATATACGTAACTGTGGCGTTGACGACCCTCGACCGACGAATAGTACTCGAAGTCGTTCAGACGACCGTGGGCCACACTTTGGACACGGTAAAAGTCACCCGACGGGCCTTCGGGAATCTCTATCGCATTGACACCGCCTTTCCAACCGCAATAGAGGCGACTGCTGCCATCCACAGCGTATTCGCCATCTGTATAATAACGGTAGAGGTGGAAACCAACGGGTAGCGGACGGCTCACACCGTACCAGTAGCCTTTTTCGCCTTTCTGCATCTGAAAGTCGCTGCCCATGCAACGCACCACCACTTCTGTTGCTTCTGGAGCATACAAACGGAAGTAACCTCGACGCTCACTGTCGTATCTTGGCCATTCTTCTCCATCTTTGGCTGTTTCAGACACCATGCTGCGGCTGAGGATGTCCACCTCGGCGATGAAAGCCATCCAAGGCGTTTCCCTGTCAACCTTAACGCTCGTCAGAAAGCACAAGCAGAATAACAGAAGGCGTTTTAGCATGCCGAAAGAAGATGTGTGTGGTTTCGATTCACAAAATTAGCGGAAAAAAATGAATTCTTGCCTATAATCCAGAATTATTTCTTAAATTTGTCAATCGAAAGGCATGGCGCTCTTTCATCATGCCCAAAACGTGACTGCTCTATGGAGGAACTGAAAAAATATCTGGAACAGGATGGTGTGTTGGGAGTGGTACGTTCCATCAAGGGCGACGTGCGCTTCTTCCGGCATCGAGGGATTTTCGACCTCTTCAACCTGCTGGAGACTGACCCCGGTTTCATGAGCGAGGGAACTATGGCCGACAAGGTCATAGGGCGTGGAGCGGCGCTGCTCCTTGTCAAAGGAGGCATTGCAAAGGTATATGCGAGGCTGATAAGCCTGCCTGCCATTGAAGTGCTGGAAAAGAACGGCATACCGGTGACTTTCGACAAACAGGTGCCGCATATCATCAACCGCGATGGCACTGACATCTGCCCGGTGGAGAAACTCACCTCCCATACTTCTGACCCTGAAGAAGCATTCTACTTGATTGCAGACTTTGTACAACGAATGAATAAAACTAAACAATAACCCCTATGAACGCAAATGTATCCAACGTCGTGCTCTATCAATTGAGCTACGACAAAATGAAAACCTATCTCGTAGCGTCCCTTTTTGTGGTGGGGAATATCCTCTTGCCACAACTCTGCCACCTTATCCCTCAAGGAGGCCTGATTCTTCTGCCTATCTACTTTTTCACACTTGTCGGAGCCTACAAATATGGATTCACTGTAGGTCTGGCCACTGCTGTCCTGTCACCACTGGTCAACAACCTGCTTTTCGGTATGCCGCCAGCACCCATGTTGCCCGTCATCCTGGTGAAGAGCAGCCTTCTTGCTTTCGCCGCAGCCTGGATAGCACAGCGCACCCAGCGTGTCACAATGCTCAATGTCGCTCTCGCTGTACTGGCTTATCAGGCTGTAGGAACACTGGTGGAGTGGGGTATGGCAGGCTCATTACAGAAAGCCTTTCAGGATATCACCCTCGGATGGCCAGGTATCGCCATTCAGATTGTCGGCGGTTACCTCTTCCTCCGCTATCTCATGAAGAAGTAATACTTCCTTTGCACGATGAAAAAAGACCGTGTGGCATTTCTGTCGCACGGTCTTTTTGATATAGGGAGAACTTCTTCAATTCGATTGGAGGGCTTCTGTCAGTGCTTTGGCCAACTGGTCGGGGCAACTCGTCGGTTTCATGCCGCAGCGGATGCCTTCTAAGCGCTTGATTACTTCATCAGCTTCCATGCCCTCCACCAACTGAGAAAGACCGATGGTGTTGCCTGGACAGCCGTTCACGAATTGAAGGTTGTGCACACGGTTCTCATCGTCCAAGTCGAAGATGACTTGCTTGCTGCAAGTACCTCTGTTTTCATGTGTGAAATGTCTCATAATCAAAGGCGAAGATTCTATGATTCTCTATTATTTGATGAGGAAAAGCCGAACTTGCTTGAGCTATGCCGAGCGTGAGGGTTGAAGACAATGTCCAATGTTCAATGTCCAATGGTCAATGGTCAAAAATGCGATTAAGCGAGCGCAGAGCCGAACTTGTTCGAGCTATGCCGAGCGTGAGCATTTTAGGCGAAGCCAATGGTCAATGGTCAATGTTCAATGTTCAAATACTCTGCTCTGCCAATGCGCTGAGGTCCTTCTCGGCGATGAAGGTCAAGTTGTTGAGGATGATGGTCTCGCGGGTCTTGTCGGCATTGTCGGTGCGGAACACGATGATGCCCTTGCCCTTCAGCAGGAAGGTATACATATAAGTGATGCTGATACCTTCGTTTGTGAACAACTCGATGGCGTCGGCTGCACTGCCTGGCTTGTTCTCAAGCACCAAGGCGAACACGTCGGAGAGAGCTACAGGAATGCCTGCGTCCTTCAGAATGAGATAGGCGCGGGTGGGCTCGCTGCAAATCACACGGTAGATGCCGTACTCAACGGTGTCGGCGATGGCGGAAGCTATCAACTGGATGTTGGCGTCCTTCAATATTTTCAATACTTTCACGAGAGTACCGCTTTTGTTCTCGATGAAAATGGATAACTGGTTGATGGTCATAGTTGTGTCTTTTTTATTAAGGTTGATAATTCTTTTGATGTAGGGACGCGACGCGTCGCGTCCGTTCTTGTGTTATTGTTGCGTCCGTTCATCTGTTTTTATAACGTCAGAACTTCTTGCGGAGGTCTTTCACTCTCACTGCCTTGCCCTCGTCGCTGGCCTTCAGACTGCCCTTTGGCACAAGACGAACCTTAGGGGTCACCAGAATCTCGTCCTTCAACTGACGGGTGATTTCCTTGGTCAACTGACTCAGGCGTCCGTAGTCATCGGTGAAGAGTTGGCTGATTTCTACGTCTACGGTCATGAAGTCACCGGTGTTGTCGGTGTCCAAAGTAATCAAGTAGTCGCTCGACAATTCCTTGAACTTCAAGAGTATCTTCTCAATCTGAATCGGGAAGATGTTCACACCCTTGAGGATAATCATGTCGTCGCTGCGGCCTTGCAGACGCTGGATACGGCGATGGGTGCGGCCGCATGGGCATTCACCTGACATGATGGCGGTCAAGTCACGAGTGCGGTAACGGAGCAAAGGCATACCCTCGCGGTTGATAGTGGTCAGCACCAACTCGCCGATTTGGCCGTCTGGCACTGGCTCAAGGGTCTGAGGGTCGATAATCTCAACGATGAAGTAGTCTTCCCAAATGTGAAGGCCGTTCTGCTCCTGGCACTCAAAAGCTACGCCCGGTCCCATCATTTCACTGATACCGTAAGAGTTGTAGGCCTTGACATGAAGGTCGTGCTCGATGCGCTGACGCTGCTCCTCGCTATGAGGCTCAGCACCGATGCACAGCACACGCAGTTTCGTGTCGCGGGCTGGATCCACTCCTTCCTCTTTCATCACCTCGTAAATACGGGAGGCGTAACTCGGAATAGCGTGGACAACGGTTGTGCCGAAGTCCTTGATGAACTTAATCTGACGCTTCGTGTTGCCGGCGGCAGCGGGAACAGTGAGCATACCCACCTTCTCTGCACCGTACTGGAATCCTAAACCAGCAGTGAACATACCGTAGCCTGCTGAGTTCTGGAACACATCCTCGGGACGGCTGCCTACCATCCACAGGCAACGAGCAACGGCATTGGCCCATTCGTTGAGGTCTTTCTGGGTGTGAAGCACAACGGTGGGGTTGCCTGTCGTGCCACTCGAGGAGTGTAGACGGACGCAGTCCTTCATCGGTACGGTCGAAAGACCGAACGGATAGTGGCTACGAAGGTCATCCTTGGTGGTGAAAGGCAGTTTGCGCACGTCGTCGAGCGACTGGATATCGTCGGCGGTGATGCCTAATTCCTTGAACTTGTCCTGGTAGAACTGAGTGTTCAGACAACGGTTTACTGTTGCCTTGAGCCTCTCCAACTGCAATTTCTCCAGCTCCTGGCGAGGCATGGTTTCCATTTCGGGATTGAAATAGGGTGAGTAAGTCATTGTTATGCTTGTTTTTGGTTGATTAGGGTTGATAAGTCTTAATGGACTTTAGGGTCTTTAGGCCTCTATGGTCTTAGAGGTTTATTTCATCTTGCGCTTGTCGAGCACCCTCACGCTCTTGCCCTGGCTGCGCTCAATGGAACCTGGAGCCTTGAGCTCCACCTTGGCGCCAATGCTGAGCACACTCCTGAGTTTGGCTTCCACCTTCTTGCGGAGGTTCTCCACAGCACCCGGAGTATCGAAGTCGCTGGTGAAGTAGTCGGGGCGTACCTCCACCTGAACGGTGAGCGTGTCGAGATTGTTGACGCGGTCGATGATGAGCATGTAACGGGGAGCGATTTCCGGAATGGCGAGTACCACTGACTCCACCTGTGATGGGAACACGTTGATACCGCGGATGATGAGCATGTCGTCGCTGCGGCCCTCAATGGCGGTCATGCGAACGGCTGTGCGGCCGCAGTTGCATTCTCCTTCCATCAGCGAAGTGATGTCGCGGGTGCGGTAACGAAGCACGGGCATGCCCTCCTTGGTGAGGGTGGTGAACACAAGCTCGCCTTTCTGGCCTCGTGGCAGGGGCTCAAGGGTCACTGGGTTGATAATCTCAGGGAAGAAATGGTCTTCGCAGATGTGGGAGCCGTTCTGGCACTGGCACTCGTAACTTACGCTCGGACCCATCACCTCGCTCAAACCGTAGATGTTGTAGCCCTTCAAGCCTAAGCGGTCCTGAATCTCCTTGCGCATGCTCTCTGTCCATGGCTCGGCACCAAAAGCACCGACACGGAGTTTGATCTGGTCCTTGGTAATGCCCATCTTCTCCATGGTCTCGGCTAGGTACAATGCATAAGATGGAGTGCAGGCGATGCCTGTGATGCCAAGGTCGCGGAGCAATTTGGCGTGTTTCTCTGTGTTGCCCGTCGAGGCGGGAACCACTGCGGCACCCACATTCTCCACACCGTTGTGAGCTCCAAGACCACCCGTGAAGAGGCCATAGCCGTAGGCCACTGACATGATGTCATTCCTGCCGATACCGAAAGCGGTGAGGCTGCGCGACATACACTCTGTCCAAATGGCGATGTCTTTACGGGTGTAGCCTACAATCGTCGGGTTGCCTGTGGTGCCTGAGGAGGCGTGAACACGGATAATCTGACTCATCGGAGCGGCTTGCAGACCGATGGGGTAGTTGTCGCGAAGGTCTTTCTTCGTTGTGTAGGGCAGTTTGGTGATGTCTTCTATCGTCTGGATGTCGTCAGGAATGAGGTCCCTTTCCTGCAACTTCTTACGGTAGAATGGCACGTTGTGGTAAACGTATTCAACAACCTTGTGCAGACGTTTTCCTTGCAAAGCCGACATCTCGTCGCGGCTCATGCATTCTTTGTTCTGGTTCCAAATCATTATGTTTTTCAGTTTTTGTGGGGTGAAATATTGGTTTTATTGTTGTGTTGTGTGCTTCTTTCCTGAAAGCAGGTTTCCCAAGTCTCTTCAGTCTTCCTAAATCCCTTTCAGTCCCAAGTCGAAGGCCTTGAGGTTGTCCTCCACCACTTTCTCGCCCTTACGTGCGAAGATGGTGGCGATGGCAGAACGCAACTGGTCTGCACTCAGAATCTCGATGTAGGGAGCGGCCATACCCAGCAGAATCATGTTGGCGCTCTTGTGCACTTTGTGCTCCTTGGCCATGTCCTCAATCGGTAGTTGAACTACATGAGGTAAGGATGAGATTTCATTGAATAACTTATTCTCATCTGGGTAGTTAGGAATGTTTATAAAAGTGTTACTTGAAGTGATTACCCAACTCTCCTTGTTGATGTAGGGAAGGTAGCGCAGGGCTTCCATGGGCTCCATGGAGATGATGATGTCGGCTGCTCCCTGGGGGATGAGGTCGCTGAAAATCTCGTCGGTGCTCAAACGGAGATTGCTCTGAACGTCACCGCCACGCTGGCTCATTCCGTGTACCTCGGCTTGCTTCAGGTTCAGACCGGCTTCTGTGGCGGCCTCGCCGATGACTGTGGCGATGGAGAGGATACCCTGACCTCCTACGCCGGATAATATGATGTCTTTTTTCATGTCCTTATTTTTTTCGGGAGTTATAGGTGGGAGTTAATTCTAACTTCCATTTTAACTCCCATTTCTACTTCCATTTTATCTCCCATTTCATTTTTTACGTGACTTGCGCGCCAAGGTTCTTAAACACTCACGGCGAGGGATAATCACCGACACGCCTTTGTAGTTGATCTCATCACGGATGGTTTTGGTGATTTCCTCCATATTCTTGGGCAATGGAACAACCACCCTCACATGCTCTGGCTCGACACCCAAACCAAGGCAGATGGCCTCGAACTTGTTGGTACCGGCGGAGTCCTGACCACCTGTCATTGCGGTGGTGAGGTTGTCGGAAATGACGACTGTGATGTTGGCCTTGTCGTTCACGGCGTCAAGCAGACCAGTCATGCCGGAATGGGTGAAGGTGGAGTCACCGATAACGGCGATAGCGGGGAACACTCCTGCATCGGCGGCGCCTTTGGCCATCGTGATGCTCGCTCCCATATCCACACAGCTGTCTATCGAACGGAATGGAGGCAAGGCTCCTAATGTGTAACAACCAATATCACCGAAAATGCGTGCGTCTGGATATTCGGCTGCCACCTTGTTCAGCGCGTTGTACACATCGCGGTGACCGCAACCTTGGCACAGTGCGGGAGGACGGCCCACCACGTTCTCGGCGGCTGAAAGGGCTTCTGATGTCTCTTTGCCAAAAGCCTTGGCGACACTGTCGGGCGTAAGCTCGCCTGTACGGGGTAACTTGCCGGTCAGACGACCCTCGATGGGGTAGTCGGCACCGACAACCGTGCGGACCAGTTCTTCCACCACAGGCTGGCCGTCTTCCACCACGAGGATGCTTGTGCAGTCGGCTGCCAGCTGTTTGATTTTCTCTACGGGCATGGGGTATTGCGACAGCTTGAGCATCTCCACGTTTTCGGGACGGGTCTCTCTGACGTAGTTGTAAGCGATACCACAGGCAATCACTCCCAGTTTGTCGGTTCCGTCACCAAAACATTCTGTCTTGTTATAAGCCGAGTCTTCGCTGGCTTGCTCTATTTCTGTTTGTTTGTTGACAAGACTCAGGTACTGACGGCGGGCATTGGCGGGCAACAACACCCAATGGGTGCGGTCGTTGTCGGGCGACAGGGCGTTCTCGGCCTTGCAATCACCAATAGTCACTGCGGCGCGAGAGTGGGCCAGACGGGTTACTACGCGCATCAGCACGGGCAGCTTCAAGCGTTCCGACAACGCAAAGGCGTCGCTGACCATGTCGTAGGCCTCTTGCTGTGTCGAGGGCTCGAAAATGGGAATCATGGCGAACTTACCGTAGAAACGGGAGTCCTGCTCGTTCTGGGAAGAGTGCATTGAGGGGTCATCGGCGGCGAGCACTATCAGACCACCGTTCACTCCAGTCACTGCCGAGTTCACAAAGGCATCGGCACACACATTCATACCCACATGTTTCATGCACACCAAGGCGCGCTTGCCTGCGTACGACATGCCTAAAGCGGCCTCCATTGCGGTCTTCTCGTTCGTGCACCAACGGCTGTGTACTCCGCGCTCGCGTGCCAAGGCATTGCCCTGGATGAACTCGGTGATTTCGGTCGAAGGCGTTCCTGGGTAGGCGTAAACCCCTGACAGACCTGCATTGATTGCACCAAGTGCAATCGCTTCATCGCCTAAAAGCAGTTTCTTTTCCAAAATGTATGGTTTTACGTTTGAATATTCAATAATATATGATTTTGTCAGTCAAATACCGCCTTTCCGTGCGGGATTGACATACAAAATGCAAAATTAGTGATAATTTTCCATTTATGCGTATGTTTTCCTGTTTTTATTTATTTTTAAGTTCAACATAGAAGTCCAAAAAGAGTGATAAC
>JAFXVU010000048.1 GCA_017534705.1 Bacteroidaceae bacterium | reverse complement strand
CTCAGTTTGAAGACGCTAAATGGATAGGCAGCGACCAGTATATGCTTTTTGCCGACTATTTGCCACAATTCAGAATCAGTTGGATGGTTCAGTTGGACAAAGCCTCGAAATCAGAAAAGATGGCATTGCTTTTCGGAGGCAATGACCCACGTCTGATGAGCCGTAACATGAATATCCTTGACGTTGAGAATGGCCTTGACGAGTCATTCATCAAGCTGGAACTCAACGTAGCAAGTGCCTCTCTGAAGGTGTGGCGAATCGGATATACTGCGAAAGGCGAAGAACTGTTGAAATCGTTCGACATCGGCACCTTCGATGCATTCGAACGACATGTTGTCGAGGCCCATTGTTGTTTGGGGAATGCCGATATCGTCCTGGATGGCCGTAAACTGGGCAACGTGGTGCTCAACCCTATGGGCAATGGCGGCGACTATATCGCTTTCCCGCAACTGGGCGACATCGGCTACGAGATGGAAGCAGGGCAAAAAGCGACGATTCACAGCGTGGAAGTGCACAACTACCGGTCACCTTTTGGTGTGTTGTACGAAAACAAGAAGATGCAGAAGATTGGCGAAAGGAAGAAAGCTGTTCGTGTGTTGGAAGACCCGAGTCATGGTACGATGCCTGAATTGCGATGCCGATTTCAATTGAAACCCAAACCCGTCAAAGAAGCCACCCTCACTGCCACGGCTCGAGGTATCTATGAAGTTGAATTGAATGGCAGTCGTGTGGGCAATGAGTATTATGCTCCTGGTTTATCCCAGTACAACAAGCACCACTATTATCAGCAGTATGACATCACGCCGATGTTGGATACGACCAACAACTTGTTCGTCAGGTTGGGCGAAGGTTGGTGGGCTGGAGGCATGACTTTCTCTGGTGGCAACTGGAATTTCTTTGGCGACCAGTTGGCCTTCATGGCTCGCTTGTTGATAAGGTATGAGGACGGCGACTCGACGGTTGTCACCACTCAACCGGATAGTTGGGAGGTGAGCGACTGCTCGAAGGTGACCTACGCCAGCATGTTTCAGGGCGAGGTTTATGATAACACCACAGCTGCCAGTTCTTGGCGAAAGGCATGCGAAATGCCACTCGAAGGTCATCTGCCAACTGAAGGAGGAGGCACGCAGCCCAAGGTCAATGACTACACCAATTTCCAACTTTTGCCTGCCCGTACCGCTGTCGGGTTGCACACCGTACTGAAGGCAACTCAGATGAATGAAGTACGGCCAGGAGTCTATGTCTATGATATGGGACAGAACATGGCGGGTTTCCCAAGAATGATGTTAAGAAACCTGCGTAAGGGACAGAAGGTGACATTCCGCTATGCCGAAGTGCTTTATCCCGACTTGCCTGAATATGGCGACAAGGCAGGTACAGTCATGCTTGAGAACATCCGTGCTGCTATGGCCCAGGACATCTACATTGCCCACGGCGACCCCTGTGAGGTGTTTTCTCCCGACATGACTCTACACGGCTATCGTTACGTCGAGATTACAGGCATCAATGACCCTCTGCCGACTGCCGACGTTGAAGGACTTGTCGTCAGCAGCATTGACCGTTTCACCGCCGATTTTGAATGCAGCAATCCGCTGGTGAACCGCCTCTGGCAGAACATCCGTTGGTCGATGCTGGCCAATTTCATCAGTATCCCCACCGACTGTCCCCAGCGCAATGAACGCATGGGGTGGAGTGGTGACATCAGCGTTTTTTCGAGGACTGCAGTCAACATGGCCGATATCGATGAGTTCCTCAGAAAACACACCCAGGCCATTCGCGATGTACAGACCTCCGACGGACGGTTCCCTGATATCGCCCCTGTTGGCGGTGGTTTCGGTGGATTGCTCTGGGGCAGCGCTGGCATCACTGTGCCTTGGGAGTGCTGGCTCCAATATGCCGACATCGACATCTTGGCCAACCATTACGATGCCATGGCTGCTTATATCGATTATATCGAACACCATTATTTCGACCCTGCGACAGGATTGCTTGTGCAGCAACGGCAGTGGGGTGACTTGGGCGACTGGCTCGGACTGGAAGACGGGAAGAACGACAAGACGCTTCTCTTTGAGGCATACTATATCTACGACCTCGACATCATGCGCCAGACGGCTCTTTTGCTCCACAAGACAGCAGATGCAGAAAAGTATCAACGACGGATAGAGGAGCGCAAAAGATTCTTCATCGACCACTATATCGACCCTTCGACAGGAACGACCATTTTTTCGGCTTTCGACCCCAAACGCAAAGGGCAGCCCATCGATATCCAGGGTTCATACGTCCTTCCTCTTGCATTCAACATCGTAGAGGGTGAATTGCGCCAGAAAATGGTGGAACGATTGGTTGCCTGCATTGAGCGCGAGAACACGACGGACAAAGGTGTGAAGTGTCCTTCCTATTCTCTGATGACGGGTTTTATCACTACAGCCTGGATAAGCCGTGTACTCAGCGACAACGGTCGTAGCGATGTAGCTTATCGTTTGTTGCAACAAGAGGAATACCCCTCATGGCTTTATCCAGTCACACAGGGTGCGACGACCATTTGGGAGCGTCTCAATTCCTATACCCACACAGCTGGTTTTGGTGGCAACAATTCCATGAATTCTTTCAATCATTATTCTTTTGGAGCCGTAGGACAGTGGCTCATCAACCGTTGTTTGGGTATTGAGCGTGACGAGAAGCTACCTGTTATGGACGTTGGTCAAGCCAATCAATCTCAAATATCACCTTCATCTCGCTCAAATGCAGGATTCCGCCACTTCATCCTTCGGCCGGAACCCGACCCCACAGGCACGATGACATACGCCCGTGGTCATCTCGACACGAAATACGGACGCATAGAAAGCAGTTGGCAGGTCAATGCCGATGGCACTGTCAGCTACTCCTTCACTGTTCCTGAAGGCACATCCGCCACGCTGCTTCTGCCAGGGAAGTCACCTAAGGAACTGCAACCAGGCACTTATCAGTTTTAGTCCAACAAGCCTTCATAATAGGCCCTTGTTTCCCTGAACGTGATTACGGGGGTGACTTTCTTCAAAGTATCCTTGTTGACAATGGAATTGTAGGGCAGGTGAGTAGTAAACTCTGGTTTCAGCCACTCGTTGTTCCAAAGAGGCTCATGGCTATCACCCATCACCAACTGACAGAGGCGCATGGTGTAAGGCGATTTTTGGCGCTTCTTGTCTTGGGTGTAAGTGATGTTCTGCAGCCAAAGCTGGTTGTAGTCTGAATTGTGCTGTTTGCAGAGTTTGTCGTAAACCTTGTTGATGATGTCTTGTTTCTCCTTCATGTCCTTCAGGGAATCCACCATTCGGCTGATGACGCGAAGGGCATAATGAACCACTGACACATTATCCAATGCAATCTGGATGGCAATGGCCGACATGGCACGAACACTGCCACCAGTCAATTGGCGTTGTTTGGTTTCTTTGCCTTTCTTGACTTTCTTTTTGTCAAACCAGTTATGCATTTCAATCTCCTCCTCGTATGGTTCCAACCATTCTTTTATGCGCTTGTCTAAATCGGAGAGTAGTGTCTTCAGTTGCCCTCCATTAGGGAATTGGCGACCATACATCAATATGTAAAGCAGATGCTTCTCAAAACTGTCGAAATCGACACCTTTCTTGTTAAAGATGGGTGTATTGTAGATATAGAACAGTTTGTCGGATTTGATGGAATCTAAGACAATCGAATCGCTTATCTTGGTCTTCTGTGAGTTCATGCGAAAGTTCAAACTCTCGAGTACAGACTGAAGAATATAGGAAATCTGTTCTAACGTGTCTTTGTCGTTGCAGAAGACACGATAGTCATCACGGTAGCGTATAATCTCATATCCTTTGATTCTCTCTTTCTGCAAAGCCTCATGTAAAAGTAGGTCGGAATAGCCAAGTACAATCTCACCCACGAAGTCGAACAGTGCACTTCCCTGAGGAATGCCAATATTATGGCCATGTTGCATGGCACGGAGATATTTTCTGATGTTTTCCGCTAACCGGTGGTTCTCACTGTTTTCATACTTGGTGTTCTTGCACGACAAAGCCCATTCTATAGACTGTGGATTGATGCTACCATAACAGTTCGTGATGTCAGTCACGAACATATACCGATATTCCAGGGATAGTTCCAAGGAACGTTGCTCCATGGTATTCCACCAATTCAGTATGGTTGCAGATTTATGGAAAGGCTCTACTTTTTCTGGAACAACAGGAAGTGCACAAGAGGCGATGTGTGGAACCTGATATGCAGTAAAGCATTTCTGGATGGCTTCCCATCCAGAGGGACAGCATAATTCTCTTGCCAAAAAGTAATACAAGAAAGGGTTGGCGAGAATCAATGGGCGAACAGCATAGCGTCCATCCTTGTTGAGAAGGATGTCAAGATTGACGTCAGGCAAATCATCAGGACTGACGTCAGCCAGGCAGTCATCATACGGCTTATCGCCAATGCTCTCCTTGACGAAAGCGAGCACCTTGTCAAAATCAAAGTATTCAGGTAATTCAAATCCATGAAATTGCTCTGACTTCATGAAGAAGTCAAGCGCTTCGTTGGATGAAAGGGATAAAATGTTTTTGGATAATTTGGGTAAATACATAGTCGATTAGAGATTTTCTTTTAAAAGTTTGGTAATCATGGACTACAAAATTACCACAAAAAAGTGAGATAAAGAAATATCGAAGAGAAAATCGCTCAAAAAAACTTTTTGAGCGATTACAATATTGCCTTGTAGCTTAGTATGAACTTTTGTTGGGGCTCTCCAGAATCCCTATGAGTTCGTCGATGCTGTGGATGATGTAATCTGCGCCAGCGTCTTCAAGATCCTTCTGTGTTCCGTTTCCGTAGGTTACGCCACAAGTCTTGGCACCTGCATTCGCCCCCATTAGGATATCCACACTCATGTCGCCGACAACGAGGGTCCGACTGGCAACGAATCCTGTGGCAGAAAGAGTATTCAGAACAGGTTCAGGGTTTGGTTTCGCTTTCTCCACATCATCTGCCGCAATGATGTATGTGATGTAGTCAGAGATACGTAGGTCATGAGCCAGTTCTACGAGTGATTTGTGGGAACGTGACGATGCGATGGTGAGTGTGAATCCTCGTCTCTTCAATTCAGCCAGTGTGTCAACGACTCCAGGAAACGCCTTAGGTTTGATGGTGTGGACATTCTCAAAGAAGATTCTCCTATAAGTATCAGCGCAACGCTGAATATCGTCTGCCGACAAATCTGGAAACAACGTCTTGAAGCAACCAGCCAACGGCAATCCGATGGTAGCCGAACATGACTCATTACTACGTTTGGGCAGTTGCAGTTCTGCAATCGTCATTTGCATCGTTGTGACAATGGTTCGCTGGGTGTCGCCCAATGTTCCGTCAAAGTCGAATATTATCAGTTCTATTCCCATTTCTTCACACTGCTTTTATATACCAGTCTTCAAACACTGAGTTCAGTCCAGCATTTTTTCCAAACTCTTCACTGCATGGGTGATGTCATCCTGAAATTTTTTGTGGTCTCTCAGGAAATCGACTCTTCCACCAGCTAAAGCCTCGTATAGTTCCTGGCTCATATCGTCCACATAGCAGCCGATGGCATATTCGATGTCATCCTTCTGCCAGTCGAGTGAAGAATGAATATAGACATTCCGCTTCTGATGCAGAAAACTATATGCTGTCTCAATGCTGTCTTTCGTAATCATGCGTCGTAGCCGATGGGTCTGAACTGTTTCTGATGTTCGCTGTAGACAAAACCAAACTGCTGTAGGTAGTCCTTAATGTCATCAGGTTCTCTATTGAAAGAATAGCACAATGACTCCAGTGTGTCGAATTCTTCGTCACGCAACAGCATATTAATGCTCGACACCAAAATGGCAGGGTCTTTGGGTAGATAATCCATATTTCTGTACAACCTCAAATTTCTGGGCAAGAAAAGACAAAGTCATGTCTTATTTTCTTTGCGCGCGAACCTATTTAATATATTCCTTATATATAGATATGGCATCCGACAATATTTCGTCGTGATCAAAGGCGAGTTGAGGTAGGGAAGCCAGAGACCACCACTTCGCATTGGCTGCATCGTCGAGACCAGTTACAGGCAAAGGCTCGTCGATGATGATAAGGTATGCTACGGTGATGGTGCGTCCACGAGGGTCACGGTCGACTTTCGAATAAGCGCCAATTTGGTGTAGTTTGTTCAATTTCAATCCTGTCTCTTCTTCAAGTTCACGTATGGCGCACTGTTCCGTCGTCTCGTCAATCTCCATGAAACCTCCAGGAAACGCCCAACAACCTTTATAGGGATTGTCTCTACGCTGAATCAACAGAACCTTCGCATCTTCTTCTTTAGTGATGACAACACAGTCAGCAGTCACACTTGGTCTTGGGTATTTATATGTATATTCCATAATTCGATAATAAATTGTTCATCTTAATACGCTTACAGCTTATGCCTTTCGTATAAGCCTTACCGCTTAACATAGCAAAGTTATATATAAATATTGAGAAACCCACTTTTTTTCATTTTTTTGTTTTCAGATGATAGAAAGAAGTGATGAAATCTATCTGATATTATGATAGGTATCTCTGATTTTATGCGTGAAAGTACAGATGTTAACCGTAACTAATTTTAATGCTATAAAAAAATGAATAACGAACTGTATTTTTTTTGATTAAAATTTGGATAATTAAGAAAAATAACTTACATTTGACATATTGAGAATTAAAAACAATAGTGACAAAACGAAAAAAAGAAAACAACAAAACGACCAACTACGTGAAAGCAAAATGAGCGCTAAAAAAAGAAAATAATACAAAATGAAAGAAAGCTGACGATATACGTATAACAGATTTCTCAAACGAGTCTTTCGAGTGTATATTTCACTCCCCTAACTAAAACGAAGCGTCGTAAACATTAATTATTTTCAACAACTTTTTTCAAAACACATAAAAATGAAGAAAAGTACCAGTTTTCCCACTATTACTGACCGCTCATCTGATTCTATGAACTATTACTTGAAGGAAATTAGACGCTCGAAGCCTCTCACACCAGAAGAGGAGGCCGAACTGGCTCGTACTATTCGCGAAGGAGGTCGTGAGGCAGATAAAGCTCGCGAACGCCTTATCAACGCGAATCTAAGATTTGTTGTGAGCGTGGCCAACAAATACCACTCCACCATTCTTGAAATCTCAGACCTCGTTAGTGAGGGTAATTACGGTTTGATTAAGGCCGTTGACCATTTTGATGAGTCAAAAGGCGTTAAGTTCACCTCATATGCCGTTTTTTGGATTCGCCAGGCCATCTTAGAGGCTTTATACGATTTCAACACCATTTTTCGTCTTCCTCAAGAAAAGCAAAAGATTCTCAAGCAATATCTTGAGATGGATGAAGATATACAGTTGAAAGAGGGTAGGCACATTACTATCTACGAGTTTTGTGAGGTGAGTGGCTATGACTATGACGTTGTTGCACACGTCCTCGAATCAAATACAGTTGTAAAATGTTTCGAGGACCAATTGGGTAACGATGACCACGCTACATTAGGCGATATCATTCCCTCAAATTCTATCACTGATTCAAATCTTGACAAAGAGTCTCTTTATGAGGACATCATTGATGTAATGAATCATCTTCTAACCACTCGTGAGGCTTTCGTGGTAATGAATGTAATGGGAATTGGCTGCAAGCCAATGGCATATGAAGAATTGGCAGAGAAAATCAATCTTTCTCGCGAGAGGACAAGACAGATTTTTCACAAAGCCATAGATAAGCTTCGCAAGTCACCTTACTCCTTAGGTCTTCGCAATCATTTAGCTGCCTAATGAGCATCATCCATTACCACCCCTCCCTTTTTTGGGGAGGGGTGGGGTGCTTATCATGCAGGCATTAAAAAACTTTTCTGATGCTCCGAATATTCGATACCGACACAATCAGTTTGCCGCACGTATGCTGCTGTCATATACAGATGCAAATGAAGATGATATTCAACAGTATCTTGGAAGCAGGGTAAGGAACGTACTTGCCAATAATCCATCTTATGTGGAAAAATTGTTCGCTTTGTTGCTGTTCAATCATTTTGGTGTAGACATAGATAAAGCCTAAGACAAAAAACTAACGCTTGACTTCTAATTCACCTTTCTCATTCAAGGAGAAGGCTTTACGGCAGTCGATACAGGCGAAATGCTCTGTTATGATGGGGCGCTCTGACAGCTGTAGCGTGTGACCAAAAATCTGATACACATCAAGATAAAGCATAGCGTTGGGACTGTAGATGTAATTCAGGTGCTCATGAACATCCGCCCAGACACAACTGGCAGCCTCATGGTAACCACCTCTATACACTGAGACTTGGCCAAGTGCTTCATATAAATGACCTGCACTAAATGCTGTGTTCAAAATATCGACGACATTATCTGGTTTCACTTGACCTAGAATCATCTCGTTTTCTTGAAGCCATTGGGGCAGAATACCCGCATGGGTGAAAATGAATTGTTTTCCAGCGATGGTCTTCTCATGTGCAATCTTGAAAAGCGAGATATTGTCGAGTATGGCCTTTTGTATGATTTCACAGTTTCTATAATCATATCTACACTTGGGTAGGTACATCGAAACATAACTCAAATCGTGGTTGCCCAGGAGCAGGGTCACATTATCTGGATGCTGCTTCTTGAACTTGATAATCTCCATCAAGGACAACATGCCCTCCCATGGTTCAATGCCCTCTAAAGAAGGATATGGATCGACATAGTCGCCGAGGAACAGTATCTCTTCGTCTTCCCTTCCTGCTACTGCTGACTTCCAAAAGTCCCGTCCATGTACATCTGGTATAATAATCATTGTTTACTTTGTTTTTTTAATTTCACTCAATCCAAAATCTTTATCTCAACCCCAGCATTCTCCTGAGCTTATTAGCCCTATGTCTGGATACGTTCAGCGAAGGTTTGAATAATGAGATGGTGGAAGCATGGTCAATGCTGTCGCATGATTCCGATAATACAGCATAAGCATCCTGCCAATGACCAAAAATGGAGCACAAATGGTGGTCGCAGATATCAAAGCCTGAATGGGTGGCTGCATATTGTTCTAATTGTTCTTTTACCTGGTCTTTTGTAGGAGGACATTCCACCACTATCGCAAGGTTAACCTCATCATCACTCCAATAATCATTACCAGGGAATCCGAACACCTCCACAATGTCACCTGGTTTAAAACGGATTTCTTCTGGCGACCTGCCGTTGAATCTATTCAGTCTCCCCCAATAGTTATACTCTTCTCCATGGCAAAACGAGGGGATGAAATTACAGTAATCTCGGATACCCCATAGTGTGCCATCAGGGAGATATACTCTCTCCGAAAGACTTTCACCCCTTGTCTGGAGTTCAATGCCTATTCCCAATGGTATTTCCGTGATGACATAGGCGTATCTATCATACCATCTTTGTCCTGATTCCTCTTGAATAAATGCTTTGCTGTGTTTTGATTCGTATGCAATTTGGTCTTCAGCATCCTTCAACGTCGTATAGAAACTTGACTTGAAATCATTCAATTTGAAAGAAGGATAATGGAGATGTTTTGACAGTTTTCTCCTATACTCATAAACAGTCAAGCGGAATAAGGATGGTGGTTTGGCGGACATGTTTGCCATATCCGCCTGCGACCATCTGTTTTTCATCGGTTCCTCTGCTGGAGCATGAGGAATATGGTCAGAACTATTCTCAAAACACTTTTTATCAGTCATTCAAATAGTTGTTAATCATTGCGGCTGTCAAATCGCCAGAGGACAAGAGTTGTTGAACACGGTCGTGTTCGAACTGTTGCAGTTTTTGCTCCAGGTCTTTCTCTTTCAGTCGCAAGGGATTGATTCTCCGACAATACTGAGGTTGGGTTAATTCTCCTTTTTCCCATTGTTCTCTGAGAGCCTTCCTTTCCGCTTCAAGGCTGTCCAACGTTATCTTCAGGTTTTCCTGGCGCTTGAGTAGTTCTGTCTTGAAGTCGGCGAGCTCGCTGTTGTGCAGTCTCATAGCCAAATCCTTCATCTTGTCCTGTAGAGCGTGAAACAGTTCACTCAACTTTCCGTATCGTTCATTTTGTATTTTCAGCCTTACTGCCAATTCTTGTTTTTCCGACTCGTCGGAAGCTATAAGGATGTCGTAGACTTCCTTCAGAGAATACGACTCGTATATTTGCTTTGCCTCGGTGTACCTCTGGTTGTTCTGCATAAAACCAGCCCACACGGGCAAGAATGAGCTGTGGGAAATTGTTGCGGTAGACCCATTCGGATACACGCATCCGCATTTATTACTTCCGCTCAATGGACTTCCAGCGATATGGTATGTCAAAGCGTCATTGCCTGTGGCGTCGTGAAGAAGGTCTGTCTTACAGTACAACCACCATTCCAAATATATCCCCAATGTAGGCGCATTGAAACCAGATGTACCTGTATAAGCTATCGCATTCACGATGGGCACAGGAGCGAGAAACATTCTGCTGTCGGTGAACACCATGTCGGCTTTCTCCAGGAAATAGAAAGCATGTTCGAGGAAGAACTTTTTCTGCAGGTCCTTCTCAAAGGATTTCTCTTTATTCACCTCTGGAGACGGACTTTTTTTCGAAAGTGAGAAATATAAGCCTGATGTGTCCATTTCAATGTCGTCGTTGTCAATAAACTCCGGTTGAACTGGTTTAGGGTAGCATTGAATTTCCTTGCCGTTCAAAAGAACGATTCTGTTTTTCGGAAAATCCACGTCTGGATTCTCAAAAGGAATGCGTAAATAATCCATTCTTTTTCTTTTTTAATGTTAAACATTCACATCATAACTTTTCCACCGTGGCCTTAGCTCGGTTGGCATCCCCGTTGCTGGGTACTCTTGATGATTCCTAATCTATCATACAGATGCCTGAATGAAGATAGTTTTTACAAAGATAAATCTTTTTCTTTAAAAAATGATTTCAAATGTGTATTTTGTCAGAGTAATTTATTCATCACTTACAAACGTCATCATAGAACCCTTTTATGATTGCATTCCTCCGCAGATAAGACGGCAATCCAACACGATGGATGGCAAAGTCCAATATTGAATCTTCATTGATTGTATTTCTTCTTTTCTTTTCCACTTCTATCATGTGTTGGATGTTTTTAATGAATAATCTGTTTGCGTCTTCAACAACATGATGAGGAATAGAATACTGATAATTTGTGCCAATTACCGTTAGGTCTTCAGAAGCATCGTTCACCTTTAGCTGTCTGTGGCACTTCTCTTTCATTATGAAGGTATTGTCTGCCTTTTGACCAGGAACAGCGTCTTCTGTCTTTTCATAGTATTCGCTATGAATCCTGTCATCCTCCATCAATTCGGTGTAGACAAATGTACTCAGTCGATAACGCCTGCATAAACCTTTGGCCGTCTCAACAGACATATTGAAAACAGCATATAGTCTTTTAGGATTGTTTCCTATTTTACCGTCTGCAGGAACATAAGCATATTTTCCATTCTTGATGCGGTTCAACAAGGAATATGCTATTTTACTATCATTTGGTTCTACATCAGTCAAGACAACGATGGATTTAATCCCATTGTAGATGGTACTGTTCAATTCTTCTTCTGTCATTATCTTTTATTGAGCATTGACTGTTTGTTAATTGTTGTCTTTTATGGTCTATCATTAAGTCTGCAAAGGTATAGCACACATACCTTTGCAGACAAGAATCAGAGGTATATACCGTGTGGATTCAGACTTTCCTTATCTCCAATTCATAATGTGTTCTGAAACCCCATGGGTTTGCGTTCATTCTTTTTGTTGAGGAGCTCGTGTTTGCAGAACTCGTCAATTTCGTCGAAGCCAGCCTTCTTCCCTGACAGTATGTACTCGATAGTACGTTTTCTGACGATGTTTTCAATCTGTCCACCTGAGAAGTCGTATCGAATGGCAAGTCTGTGTGCGTCATCAGTCGTAATGCCATCTCCAAGCATACTGCGCCATATTTTTTCTTTCACCTCATCATTGGGTTTCTCAAACTCCACTTTGAAGAGGAATCGTCTTTCAAAGGCATCGTCCAGATTGCAGGTGAGGTTGGTCGTGGCTATGAGTATGCCATCGAGGTTCTCAAGTTCCTGAAGAATGATGTTCTGCATCGCATTGTCCATCTTCTCTACGGACGGGTTATTGCCATCAATAGTGACACGTTTGCCAAAGATGCCGTCAGCCTCATTGAAGAAGAGGATAGGAGTCACATCGCTTTGCTTGCATACATCCCTATAACGGGCGAAAATGGCCTTGATGTTCTTCTCGCTCTCTCCCACATACTTGTCGCGCATACCTGCAATCTCAATTTCCATTATGTCGCGTCCAGTCTGGCGTGCAATCTGTAAAACAGTCTCAGTCTTGCCTGTGCCAGGCGAGCCATAGAAGAGGCAGGCGAATCCTTTGCGCAACCCCTCGCTCTCCAATCTTTCCTGTATTATAGGAAAATTCTCTTGGCTGAGGAGGTCGGTGAGGCGCTCTATCTGTTCCTGCTCATTTGAGTTATAGAACATTTTCTTTTCCCTAATGTTTTCATAACTCCTTATATCGTTTCTTGGGTCTCTGAGTGTCATACTTCTTGACTTACTCGGAGTATATCCCCTTAAGAGTTCTTCCTTGCTTCTGCGAGTAAGCGTGTAGCGTTCTGTGTCGGCTAAGCCATCTACGCACTTGTGCTCGATGTATCCAGCACTCATGAGAATATGAGTACCTTGTCTCAGTTTGTGGCGCATATAATCAGCTTGATACTCCTCTGGGTATAAATGGTTGATGGTCGTCATCGTCAGTCCTTCATCATCGGAGTCTGCCCACTGCGCATAGTCGTATACAATCATCATCAGTAGTGACTGCACGTGTATATCACCTTCAAACTTCAACACATCGTGGCAAAGAGGAAGATGGGGGTTGGCCTTGCAAATTTGTAAAATCCACTCCTCGTCATCTTCAAAGTCAGCATTCATGTCATGCTTGCTTTTGTCAAGATGGCTCTCAAGTCTGTCCACAAGTTCCTGTATGCTGAGACCGTCAATCTTTTCTGGCACGAAAGGTGTGTTGTGACGAAGAGCCGTCACCACTCCTTTAGTGAGGGCGAATCCCTCAAAGTATGTACCTAACTGAGGGGTTTTTCTGCGAGTAATCCAGCGCTTCTCCAACAGATTATCCATTTCTTCGGTGTAAACCATCATTGAAAGTCGAGAGCAGTGAAGGAATTTGCCAAAGTCGCGCCAGGACATGGACTCACCAGATTCGATGAGTATTGCCACAATAACAACTTGCAACTCACTGAGGCCAAGTTCTTGTGTCAAGAAAGCCAGAGGATTCTTGCATGATTCCCAGAACCATTTAGAGAGTTCAGAGCCGCGCGCCAGGTCAAGAACGCGGTCGAGTGCTGTGATGATTGTCCATTGTGCTGGCTCATGGTAATCATCATGTGAATTGACGTTAATAATGTCGTCAATGTCTCCTTCAAAAATGTCGTGCAGTCTTGGTTGTTTTGTTTTTCTCATAATTAAATGGAATAGGGTTTAAGAAAGATTTCGATGCAATTATACGTTCGAAACATCAGCGAAGACAAATGCAGTATACGTATATTGAATGATAATGGTTTTAGATTTTAGACTATAAGCTCCAGGATTATATCTCTAATCCTTATTTGCCTAAAGCCTTTTGAAGCTCTTCAGGAATAATGATTCGTTCAGCTGGGATGTCGAGATGATAGTAGGTGTTTTGGTTCTCATCGACAGCTGTCAGAATTGAACAGTACTCGATGGCATATGGGAATTTCTTCAAATTCTTTTTGATGATTCTGATAGAATTACTCTTGCCCTGATTGATTTCATGGCAACTGTTTTTTTGCATTTTGATATACCACGTGTCAAACGGAATGGTAGGTAAGGGGTATAATAGACGATATACTTGTTCGAGCCATTTGACATCTGCGTGTCTGCCTACATAGGAGTTCTTGCCAGGGAGTGACCTTTTGAATGCTGTTCGGAACAAATGTGTGCCCATCTTCTGCTTCAGCAATGTACATACATAGACCATGTAAGCAGCAACACTGCCCATGTAAACAGGTATCGTCTCACCATTTATGTTTATTTCCACTCCCCAGGCCTTACTGGTTCTATCTTTCAGGACTTTCGTTGTCACTATTTTGATGGCTATGGTGATGTCGGGTCTGGTTTCTGGAACCAGACGTGTGATGTGGTCTGCTATCAATTTCTCAGAACAAGTCTTGTCAACGGTTCCCTGGACAATTCGGTCAGAATCCTTGGTGTCAGGGGCATTCATTCTCGACTCGAAGTAGTCTATCAAGAACTTGAAGTTTTCTTTTGCCTCGTTATTAGGCAAGGCTTTGTATATTGATTTCTTGACTTCATCAATATTTGATGGTAATCTTTCTGGTATGAAAGAAGGCAGCTTGAGTTCCCTGGAATCAGGATTGGTCAGCATGCGCCATATTCCATCTCTTGTTCCCTTTCGTCTGATGGCATACCTGAAAATGTCAATCATTTTAAAGGTCGTGGTTTGGGACTCCTCGTTTTCGTTTGTTTCTTGGAAGTGTTGTAACTGCTCGTTTAAGTTTTTCACGTTTTGTTCACAGACCTCAATGATAAAATTCTGAAGACTCTTCTCAAATAAGGCTGGATCCTGAGAGAAATCCATCGTGAATAAAGCATAGTTGAAATTCCCTTCATAGTCATCTACCAGACGGACGATGACGTTGTATTGTTTTATTGTTTCGGCAAGATTGTCGGTGAGGTATTGGCTGTATTCCTCGCCACGCTGGACAGCACGGAACTTGAAGATGCCATGAGTGTAATTAAGGTATCTATTAAGCTGCCGAAGATGATTTGCATATTTTGCGTAATCCTCGGGTTGCAACATGAAGTACACTATCAATGGGTGATAGTTCAATTGCTTCTGTCTGTCAACGATAATCATCATAACTGCCTGCTTTTTAGATGTCTAACTTGAGTGTTACTGGCTTTTTGTTCCTTAGGGTTAACAAGATTTTTTTTCCATAACCTTACAAAGATACGTTAAAAAAGTGCGAAATGCAAATTACACGTATCTTTTTTTAGGACTCGACTTTCGAATGAAGAAAATATAGTGAAAACAGGAAGTAATAATGGCCTTAACCACGGCATTTATATCGCCACGTGTTTTTTGCCGCTTTTATATACACTAAAGACCTCCCCAAAACTCGCAACAGCGAAGCAAACGGGGAGGCTGCTCATAGGAAAAGGCGTATAATTGTACTTCATTTCACTCCCACCAGTCATCAGATTTGAAGTACGTCTTCTTGCCGTTTACCATTTCCTTCAGGTGTTTCCAATTGTAAGGGAGATATTCATCATTGTCCCAGACGTTAATCAGGATATAGAACCCGTGTTCGTCCATGAGGGCATCGATGGTCATCGACTTGCGAGGCTCGTCAATTTCATACATATTCCGACATGATTCTCCCCTGAACATCCTCGCTGGATTCAGCGGTGGAAAGTACTCGTCGGAAAAGATGGTGTAGGCTTCCCTCGGATGGTCGGCAATATACTGGCGCACACATTCCATCACCTGATGGAGCTTCACCTTGGCCTTTTCCTCAGAGGTGAACTTATAGACAGTCAAACGGTTGTCACCTTGGCGGCGCACGCTTTGCTCTACCCTCATAAATCCTTCAATAAAAGGAGTCGTCTCATCAATGGTATAGACATCGAAGGTGCTGTCGTGCACGCAATGTATCTCGTGGTGCTTGATGGTCTTGTCTTTGAACAATGGTTGTAAGGCCTTGTGGAGGGCATCGACGTTAAAGTCCTTGGTGGCATAGAGAGTCGTATCCACAATCGTATTGACGCGGAGCTCAGCAAATCCGATGGGCGACATGCGTTTTTTGCGTCCACGATCCGAATCGAAGTAGCGGAAATAGACCATCTCAGGCGTCTTGCCAGTACCATAGCTGTCATTTTCCGGATACTCAAATTTCCTTGGTATCGGAGCGTTTTCGTAGGGTTTCAGGGCGATGGTGGTAATGATGGTGTCGTGCCCGTTCTGGTGATATTCGTAGCTGTAGCTCTCGGCGGCATTTTCAGTCAGTTCGCTGAGCGTTCGGCGAACCACCTTTAGGGCTTCTCGCTTCTCACGCCATTCTGCACGTACGGCGCTGTCGGCCTTGGCATCGAGCAGTCTACCCATGTAATCCATGGTGGGTGCGGGCCCTTCGTTGTTAAGTCCAAAGTTGAAGTCGTAGCGCTTGCGGAGCCCCTCCTGATTTTTATTGCTGAGGGTATAGTATTTCACTAAGCCCTTGGCCTTCAGATAGGCATAGAGGCTCTCCAACTTCGGGTTGTCTTGAGCGGTGCAAGCGAGTTGCAAGGCTGCTACTATTGCTAAAGAAATTATTCGTTTCATCTCTGTTTTTTATTTGTCGTTTTGTTCGTACATGCTAATCATTCGTTCGCCTCGTATGCGTATCTGACGAATCGCTTCTTCAGTATTGATTTCTTCCATCTGCGGCATCTCTTCGTTGAGGCTTGCCATAAGAAGTTCCATTCGCGTTTCTTCGCTCATCTGAACAGGCTCTTCAATGGCCTCCTCCAGATTTTTTGGTCGAGACCTTTGAGCGGTTGTTCTGGTTTTGCGATGTTTAGGAGATATTGATTCTGCATGAGGTTGGATAGTAGTTTCTATGTTGGTGTCTATTTGTTCTGGAGTGCTATCCCCTTGTTTTCCTTCTACGGCTTCAGTCGTTTTGGCTTTCGCCACAAGCTGTTCTTCCTTTGGTTCTTGCTTTATCGCATTCTTTGGAGGTTTGAGGAACATGATTAGGAATCCAATTACGCAAGCAGCAACCAACCACGGCCACATTCTGACGATGCGACTTGGATGAATCTCTTGGCGAGCCTTTTCCATCACATTCTGCTTTAGGGCATCCGATGCCTTGAATTCACATAAAGGCTTCAGTATTCGCTCGATGTCTTCAAAACTGTCGTTGAAGTTGTCTTCTAATATGTCTTTGTCATTGTTCATGTCTTGCTTCCTTTCTTCTTGATTTGTTGTTGAATATGTAAGATGGCATAGCGATAGCGCGATTTTGCCGTTGCCTCTGGTATGTCTTGCAACTTTGCAATCTGTTTGAAAGTCAGGTTGTCGTAGCACTTTAGTCTTACAATTTCCGACTGCTCCAATGGAAGAGAGTCGAGTAAACGATTGATTCGTATGAACTCCTCGTGAATCTGTCGGTCACTTTCGCCAATAGCCACATTGGCGGCCATTTCAAGCGGCACCACCCTGAGTGGCTTTCGTCGCTGGTAGTCTGTACACGCATTGTTGATTGCTCGGATGAGATATTGTTCCACGTTATCCATGCTGCTCTTCTCGTGCAATCGCCGGAACACGCTCAGCAGTACCTCCTGCACCACATCTTCAGCATCTTCCCTGATGCCAATACGCATATAAGCAAAACGAAAGAGCCAGTCTTGCCGTTCTTCGACAATTCTTTCCAGTTCCATCAGCAACTGTTCTGTTCTTCCGTTCATCGTTTTCTTCCTTTTATGATGTTTTATGGCCTTTTTTACAATGCTCTCTACATATAGAAACGTAAAGATGCCAGAAAAGATTTAGTTGTTCACCACTTTTTTTATCTAACTCATCATTTTGTTGCGATTGCCATCAGGTTTCATATCATACCAATCATAGCCTCTATGAAAAGGCAAGACACTGTCATTTGCGTTATATCGTGCATCAAGCGGATGGACTGTCTGCCAGAAGACATAGAGGTTATGCAATAGAGTAGGGGTGTACAGAAACAACACTTACCCATATAACAAAGAATTGATGTAAACAAACATCAATCACTTATTTTTTATCACTGAAAGAATGATTTGTATCCATTAGCGTGATATAAATCATTTTTTTGTAAATTTGCAGTATATGAGTAATTCGTGACTGAGGCGGCGGGAAAATCCTACCAGAGACCTTTGTCAGTCATCATCTAAGTAATGCAACTTATGTGGTACTACCCAAGAAAAAAACATTTATAACTTCCTTTTCATCAACAACTTTTACCTATGCTTTTTATGATGAAGAAACTTTTATTATCTGCTGCAATTGTCTTTGCTTTCAATGCCTCGTCAACAGCACAAGACTTGAAACTAAACGACCTTGAGTATTTCGAACGCCAAGGAGTCAATGTCTTGGTGTTCAGCAACAGTTTTAACGGAGGTTTCAACGATGAGAAAAACTCAGGCATAGAAATCATCCACCATGGTGTGCGAACCGTGCAAGGCGGAGCCGTCCGACTGAATAACACCCCGGAGCAATGGGACCTTGTGCCGACCATGACCAGCCGCAAGGTGGAGCGCGAGAACGGCAGAATTGAGGTGTCGATGCGTTACAACGACTACGACTTCGACAGCCGCGTAGTGGTCACGGCGAAAGGAAAGGCAGTGGAGATTGCCGTCTGGCTCGACAAACCAGTGCCAGAGAGGTTGGCGGGTGAGGCGGGATTCAATCTGGAGTTCCTGCCCTCGCAGTATTGGCTGAAAACCTTCACCATGGATGGACGCTTGGGTCGACTCCCCCGTTATGCGGCAAGTCAGACCGTCACTCGTCCCAACAGCGAGAAACCACGTCAGTTCAAGGGGTTCAAGACCTATGACGACCGAGGCACTAATCGTTTCGTCGACCCGCTTCCCATCGAGACAGGCCATAGTATCGTGATGGCTACAGATGCCCCAGACCGTATGATTCGAATCAGCAGTGACGACGCGGAACTGAAACTGTTCGACGGGCGCATGCTGGCACAAAACGGCTGGTTTGTGTTGCGCAGTGTGCTGCCCAAGGACAAGACCGGCAAGGTGGTGACTTGGATTGTAGAGCCCCATGCCATTCCCAATTGGATTCGCGAGCCCAATATCGGATTCTCCCAGATAGGTTACACACCTGACCAACCGAAGGTGGCCGTCATTGAACTTGACAAGAACGATAAGCCCCAGACCACAGCCACCCTTATGCGCATCAAAGAAGACGGAACCACGGAACAAGCCTTCAAGGGCGACATCAAGTCGTGGGGGCCATATTACAAATACAACTACGTGAAGTTCGACTTTTCAGCTGTTCGTCAGCCTGGTGTGTATTATATCCAATATGGCGATACCAAGACAAACGATTTCCTTATCGACGAGCATGTCTATGATAAGATTACTGATGCGACGACCGATGTGTGGGTGCCTATCCACATGAACCACATGTATGTGACCGAAGGCTATCGCACCTGGCATGGAGAGCCATTCAAGGAGGGCTATCTGCAGGCACCTCCGAGCGACCACTTCGACCTTCACAGACAAGGACAGACAACCGACACGAAGTATAAACCCTACGAACTGATTCCAGGCCTGAACATCGGCGGTTTCTTTGATGCTGGTGACTTCGACATCGAGACAGGGTCAAACATCAGTGTCGTGCAGAACTTCATCCGTACTTGGGAACTCTTCAAACCACAGCGTGATGAAACGTTCGTCAGTCAGCAACAACGATACGTCGAACTGCACCGTCCTGACGGAGTGCCAGACATCATGCAATTCATCGAGCATGGTACGCTGAACCTTGTGGCACAAGCCGAGCAAATCGGACACATGGCATCAACCCTCTCCAACTCCGTCCTCGACAACTACCATCACCTCGGTGATGCAGCCAGCATCACTGACGGGCTCCACTACGACCCGACGCTCAAACCCTACGAGGTGTCAACCGATGGCAAACGCAGCGGCACACCCGACGACATGTGGGCTTTCACCACACGCAATCCCCAACTCGACCTGCAAGCCGCCACAATGTTTGCCGCCGCCAGTCATGTCCTCAAAGGCTACAACGACGACTTGGCCAACCGCGCCCTTACCCAGTCGAAACGACTGATGCAGGAAGCGAGCGAACTCAACAAGCAACGTGCTAATGCCAGGAACAGACAGAGGGGGGACAATATGGGCACCAACCTACAACTCTATGTCGCCACCAAGGAGAAGCAGTATCTCGACAATTTCGAGAGGCAGATATGGAGCGCTCTGGAATCGAGGCTTTCATCGAGCCTGCAGACAGCCCTCGACGCCATCCCTTACATGGACGATGCCTACAAGCAGAAACTACGTCCTTTCGTGGAGCAGTACCGTGACTATTTCCGTGACTTCGACAAACAGAATCCTTACGGTGTGCCTATCGGACTGGGCAACTGGGCAGGTGTGGGCATGGTGCTCAATTTCGGCATTACCGTGAACTATGCCCATATCTACTACCCCGACATTGTCAGCAAGGATGAGGTCTACAGGGTGGCCAACTGGCTCTATGGTTGCCATCCCTACCATAACTACTCGTTTGTGGCTGTCGTGGGCGCAGCCCGTCCCAAGCAGGTGTTCTATGGCAACAACCGTGCCGACTTCTCTTTCATCCCCGGCAATGTGGCTCCTGGACTGCTTTTCCGTAAACCCGACCACTTTGAGAACTTCGATGACTGGCCCTTCCTCTGGGGACAGAACGAAGGTACCATCGCTGGCAATACACAGTACATCATCTTTGGCTCAGCACTCAAGGCTGTGATTAATCAAAAGTAAAATACTTAACAATGGTCATTATGAGAATCAGGTATTTCTTCTCCCTTTTCATGCTCCTGTTATGCACATCTGTCACAAGGGCACAGTATCAGCAGGTCAATGACATCTCCTACACGGAATCGACCGATGAATACGCCAAGGAGCGTTGCAAACTCGATGTGTATTACCCCACAAACCTCAAGGATGCCCCAGTGGTGGTGTGGTTTCACGGAGGTGGCATCGAGGGTGGCAACAAGCACATCGACTCCCAACTCAAGAACAGCGGGCTTGTGGTCGTTGCCGCCAACTACCGGTTGTTGCCCAAAGCCGACATCGATGACATACTCGATGATGCCGCTGCCGCTGTGGCATGGACCTATAAGAACATCGCCGAATACGGAGGAAGCCGTCGTAAGATTTTCCTTGCAGGCCACTCGGCAGGAGGTTACCTGCTCGACATCATCGGACTTGACAAGAAGTGGCTGGCGAAATACGGTGTCGATGCCGACTCGCTGGCAGGCCTTGTGCCATTCAGTGGACAGTGCATCACCCACTATAACATCCGTAAGAAACAGGGTATCTCTCCCTTGCAGGCCACTATCGACCAATACGCACCGCTCACTTATGTGCGTCCTGACGCACCGCCCATTGTCATCATCTCTGGTGATAGGGAACTTGAGTTATATGGTCGGTATGAGGAGCAGGCCTATTTCTGGCGTATGTTGAAACTTGTGGGGCACAAGGATGTGACACTCTACGAGATGCAGGGCTACGACCATGGCGCTATGCCAGCACCAGCTTATCATATCCTGAAACAGCATATCAAGCGGATTACCGATAAGATGACTTCAGCTCTGCCTAAGCCCTTGGTCAAGACTGAGCAGCAGGCAGAATACCGCTTTAGTTGGCAACCCGAATATCTGAGGCGAGGCGCGAAGATTGATGACAAGAACCCTGGCATCCTCCATTTGGGAACTAATAATGGTTATTATGACCTCACTGCAGAGACAGGGGCGCTTATCCAGACGCTGCGTGACTTCTCCGTTTCTGTATGGTTCAAGGTCAGTTCGGAAAACCAACTTGATGGCTACGGACATTTCTTGTTCGCCTTCTCCCAACTGGCCGAGAACAGTGCGCATGAAGGTCCTTACATGGCTATGCGACTGAACGAACAGCGTTTCGAGACTTCTACAGGAGGTTATGAGCATGAAGAAATCATCATGCAGGGTGGCAAACCCAAGCGCGACGTTTGGGTGCACGTCCTCTACAGGCAACAGGGACACAGAGGCGAACTCTTCCTTGACGGTAAGTCCATCGGGCATAATGAAAAGATGCCTATCCTCGCTGAGATATTCGGTAACGAATCAAAAAAATCGTCAGAGTTGCTTCCTAAGAACTCTTGGATAGGCCGCGCTCCGTTCCGTGGCGACAAATACCTGACACAGACTGACGTGGCAGATTTCCGTATCTTCAACTATGCTGTCAGCAATCAGGAAATGCGCAGTCTCATGCAGGCTAAACCCAAAGAATGAAGCCATTCGATTAAGTTCATCGGGTTGTTATGACGATAGTTTCTCCTATCTGTGTGCTGATGTCGTAGAGATTATCCAGTATAGGGGTGCTTAATGGAAGGGAAACATAGTTGTCGCCTTTTCGTAGTTGCACAGGCATTGTGTAAACGGCAAACAAAGGATTGGGATTTACGCCCTTTGCGATAGTAATAGTTTTGTTGTTTACTTTTATGCCATCATTGATGCGGAGTCGTAAGTTGCCACCGATAGTACTGCGGATGCGTGCTTCTTTCAGCCGTCCGTCTTTCCAAACCAACCGTTCAATGACAAAGCCGCCAATGGTGCGCAGACCGCTTACTTCGCCGTTTCGCCATTCGTCGGGCAAGGATGGTAAGAGGTGGACAAAACCGTCGTGGCTTTGAACCAGCATCTCTGCGATGCCTGCCGTGCAACCGAAGTTCCCGTCAATCTGAAAAGGCGGGTGTGCATCGAACATGTTAGGATAGGTGCCACCAGGTGTGCCGCTTTCTTTCTCTGCAGGAACTAGACTCAGCTGGTTCTTGATAAGCTGGTAGGCGTGATTCCCGTCAAGCAGTCTTGCCCACAGACAAACCTTCCATCCCATCGACCAACCGGTGGAAGGGTCGCCACGTTGCGTAAGTGAAGTCTTCACTGCCTCGAATGCCTCAGGCGAACGGGTGGCAGATATTTCCGCTCCAGGATAGAGTCCCCAAAGGTGTGAAACGTGACGGTGGTGGTCATCGGGATTGTCCCAGTCTTCGGCCCATTCCTGCAATTGGCAATGCTTTCCGATGCGAAGAGGTGTCAGCTGAGAGCGTAATGCCAAAAGCGTATCGACAAACATGACGTCTTTCCCCAAAATGCTGGCCGCTGCGGCCGTATTGGTGAAAAGGTCACTCACCAACTGATTGTCCATCGTGATGCCTGCAAAGATGTTCTGCTTGGGCCGATAGAGCTTCGGACTATTCTCAGGCGACACCGACGGACATACTACTTGATAGCCTGTTCGTGGGTCGCGAACCAGATAGTCCACAAAAAACTCCGAGGCTCCACGGAGTATTGGATAGACACTGCGCAAATATTCCACATCACCACAGAAAAGGTACTTTTGCCATACATGTTGGCAAATCCACGCTCCAGCCATAGGCCACGCACCGCTGTAGGCATGGTCCACTGCTCCCGTCATTCGCCAAAGGTCGGTGTTGTGGTGGGTCACCCATCCCCTGCAATTATACATTGCCCGAGCTGTTTCCCGTCCTTTCTCACTTAATTCGCGCGCCATGTGGATGAACGGTTCGTGAAGCTCAGGCAGGTTGCATGACTCGGCAGGCCAGTAGTTCATTTCGGCGTTGATGTTGAGTGTGTAACGACACGACCATGCAGGACGCATCTTCCCGTTCCAGATGCCTTGTAAGTTCGTGGGTTGTCCTCCAGGTTGGGAGGAGCAAATCATGAGGTATCGGCCAAATTGGAAATAGGTCTCAATGAGGTTCAGGTCATTACTGCTGCTGAAGTCGCGTATGCGTTCGTCAGTGGGTTTGTCAGAAAAAAGAGATTGATGAGAGGTGAGGTTGAGCTTAACCCTGTTAAACTGTTTCTTAAAGAAAGCTATATGGTCGGCTTTGGCGTCTTCGAAATCACGTCCGGCTTTGGCCATATAAGTTGCTATACGTTCATCGGGATTGGCGGTGATATCATGGTAGTTCACGAAGTTGGTAGCTATCGCCACATAGATGGTCGCTTCAGATGCTCCTTTCACTGATAGCAAGGTGTCATTGAATGTCACCAGTCCGTCTTTACTTGTCACGAGGGCATTCACTCGGAAACGCAATTGTCCTGGCACTTGACTGCCAGAAGCTTCTGTCGTACCTGTCATCACCAGTGTGTTGCCATTCTCCGTTCTTCGGCTGACATTGTCTGTAGGGTAAGTGAGACGGGCCGTGAAGTTCAGGTGTCCTTTCTCGGATGCTGTATAACGAATCATCAACAGTTGGTCGGTAAACGATGTAAAGGCTTCCTCTGTATAGGTAATGCCTGCCACATCATAGGTCACCCGTGACACGGCATTGGAGATGTCCAACTCACGACGATAGTTGGTATAGTCGTTATGGTTCTCGAATGCCACATGGAGACTGCCTGCCGGTTGGTAAGGAGCTCCTTTGCCTTTACTACGGTCAAACATCATGGTAGAGTCGGCTAAAGCCTGCGCTAAATCACTGCGGTCAGCAAATACATAGTCACGAATCTTCTGCAGGTTGGGCAGAGCGTTCTTGGAATAATTGTCATACGGGGAGCCTTTTGAGATCGTCTCCTCGTTCAACTGGAACTCCTCGTCCAATGGACTTCCAAACACCATTGCTCCAATGCGCCCGTTGCCCAAAGGGAGAGCACTGTTCCAATGGGTGGCTGGTTGGTTGTACCATAATTTAAGTCCATTTTGTGCCTGTATTGTGGCAGCATAGACAAGATAAAGACAAAAAAAGAACCAACTTTTCATTTTCATAGTGTTGACTGTTTATAGCGCAAAGTTACAAAACCTCTTATGATATCAACTATCACACATGTTGATAAATATACTAATATCGTCTCAACTTTTGAAAGAATCGTAAAATACAACATTTTCTCCTTTTTCTCGTAGCATTCTTATCAAATTATATTATCTTTGCATGTATTAATATCTCGTCTTTCGGAAGTAAAAATGGAAGTAAAAATGGAAGTAAACTCGCTACGCTCTTGGGAGTTATGTGCTTTGCACAGGACGATAGCATTTAATTGCTGTATTGTCCAGCACGAAAGTGCTTAACTTCCAGCCAGCACTGCAGGCTTAACTCCCTATTTAACTTCATTTTATAACTTCCGAAACTTCAGTTAATATGCTCATATTGCACTTGAAGCATTGACCACTCGAAAGATTATACATATAGACATGGACGCCTTCTTCGTCTCGGTTGAAGAGCGTGATAATCCATCGCTCAAGGGACATCCAGTGGTTGTCGGATACGACGGTCCAAGGGGCGTGGTGGCAACGGCGAATTATGAGGCGCGCAAATACGGTGTGCACTCTGCCATGGCGATGGCGACAGCACATCGGCTTTGCCCGAACCTGGTGGTCGTTGCGGGTCATTACAACAAATATAAAGAAGTGTCCGCTCAGATTCACACCATTTTCCATGACTATACCGACATCATCGAACCGCTCAGTCTGGACGAGGCGTACTTGGATGTGACGACGAACAAAAAATCCATCCCATTGGCGATGGATATAGCCAAAGAAATCAAGAAACGCATTCTTGAAACGACAGGCTTGACGGCGTCGGCAGGGGTCAGTTATTGCAAGTTCTTGGCAAAAGTGGCCAGTGACTACCGCAAGCCCAATGGATTGTGTGTCGTTCATCCCGACAGAGCTATCGCTTTCATCGACGACCTCAAAGTGGAGCGTTTCTGGGGAGTAGGAGAGAAGACTGCGGAGCGGATGCACGCTTTAGGTGTGTTCAACGGCAAGCAGTTACGCGCAGTGCCCCTGGCAACACTGACACGTGAGTTCGGCAAGATGGGACGAGTGTTCTATGACTTTGCCAGAGGCATCGACCAGCGGCCTATTGTCACTGAATGGGTACGTAAGTCGGTGGGTTGTGAGCGAACCTTTGGCGAAGACCTTTACACCTACGAGGATATGACCCTTCAGCTTACTCCTCTGGCCGCGGAATTGGTACGACGTTTGGAAAAGAGTCATTTCAAAGGACGTTCGCTTGTGCTCAAAGTCAAATACAGCGACTTCCGCCAGACGACGCACAGCCATACCGGTAACAACGCCATCGAGAGCATAGACGAGATTCTGCAGATTGCCAGCCAACTGCTTTCAGAAGTGGATATGAACGGGCGTTCCGTGCGTTTGCTGGGGTTGACCGTCACGAGTCCCATTGTACCAGAAAGCACTCAGCGACCACTGCAATTGTCTTTTGATTGGTAAGAGAATGAAAGTGAACAAGTCAAATGAAAAATGTATTCGAACACAACTATTTATAACAATACAATACTACTATGCAAGGAAATTTTTCATACTACAATCCCACCAAACTGTATTTTGGTGATGAGTCTTTGAAATTCCTCAAGGACGAATTGAATAACTATGGTCCTGTTGTGATGTTGAACTACGGCGGGGGCAGTGTGAAGCGAAATGGCATCTACGACCAAGTCGTGGCTATACTCAACGAGGCAGGCAAAACTATCGTGGAGAATCCTGGTGTGATGAGCAATCCTACTCTTGAAAAACTGCATGAGGGTATCAAGATAGCCCGTGAAAACGACATTGATTTGATTCTGGCATTGGGTGGAGGCAGTGTTTGCGACTATTCAAAGGCAGTGGCGGCATCAGTGTTCTATGAGGGTGACTATTGGAGTCAGTTCTGGCTGAAACAGCAACAGCCCGCAGCAGACCAACGGTTGCTGCCTGTGGCCTGTATCCTGACGATGGCAGGCACAGGCTCTGAGATGAACGCAGGTACGGTGATTACCGATGCCGAGCACACGTTCAAAGTGGGCCATGTGTTTGACGACCGCCTGATGCCCAAATTCTCGATACTGAATCCACGGTTCACAATGACGGTGCCGGAAAACCAGATGAAGGCAGGCATCTACGACATCATGAACCACATCATGGAGCAATACTTCAGTGACTTCGACGACAACACCAGCGACTACCTGGCTGAAGGACTAATGCGTAGCCTCATTACATCCTCGCGCATCGCTGTGAAGAATCCCCAGGACTATGAGGCCCGTTCGAATATCATGTGGACGGCGACTTGGGCACTCAACACCCTCATAGGTCTCGGCAAACGTGAAGACTGGATGGTGCACATGATTGGACACAGCATCGGTGCATGGACACATGCTCCTCATGGTTTCTGTCTGGCCTCAGTCTCGATGGCTTACTATCGTCGCGCCATGAAGTTCGGTCTGTCCAAGTTCGTTCGTTTCGCTGAGAACGTATGGAATATCCGCCCTGAAGGCCTGACCGATGAGCAAATCGCTGAGGCAGGACTTGTGGCACTGAAAGACTGGATGTCTGAGATAGGTCTGCCACTGACTATCAGTGAAATCGGTGCCACCGCCGACATGATTCCTGGCATAACCAAAGGCACCATCTGCTATCCTGCCGGATATATGGATTTGAAACCCGAGGACATCACGGAAATACTGCAAGAGAGTATGTGATAGGATGTTATTTGGCAGTTTTTTATACCTTTGTATCGATAATTATTTAATAAACTTAAACGAAGACATTTATGATGCAATTTGTTGTAACAGCTTACGACGGAGAAGGAATGTTGGAAAAGAGGATGGAGGTTCGCCCTCGTCACTTGGAAGGCATGAAGAGATTGAAAGAGCACGTACTCTGTGCTGGTGGTTTACTGGATGAGAACGGAAAGATGAAGGGTTCTGTCCTCGTCATGCAGTTTCAGAACCGAGAGGAACTTGACGCTTACCTCGCTGAGGAGCCATACGTACTGGAACAAGTATGGCAGAAGATAGAGGTAGAACGGATGAATGTGGTCATTCTTAATGGTGAGATGTACAAGTAAACAAAAGTTTTTTACGATATGAAGAAGATAATGATTATTGACGGAGGCCCAAGAAAGACATTCAATACAGCCTCTATGCTGCAGAAGTTTGCCGAAGGAGCAAGTTCTGTGAGCAGTCAGATAGAAGTGAAAACGGTGCGTTTGTATGGTCTTGACTATAAGGGTTGCATGTCGTGTATGGCTTGTAAAATCAAGGGCAAGGCGTCAAATGTCTGCAAGTTCAAGGATTTGCTGACTCCTGTCTTGGAGGAGATTGCGCAGGCTGATGGATTGGTGTTGGGCTCCCCGATTTACTTTGGTGACGTCACTGGTCAGATGCGGACTTTCTTGGAGCGTCTGGCATTCCCTTGGCTCTCTTACAACGACTACAGCATGACGGCTCCCAAGCGAATGCCAGTGCTATTGGTGGAAACCATGAACGGTTTGCCAGAGAGGAACAACAGCCAGGGCTATGGCTCGATGGAGTATTGCATCACGGCAGCCCTTGGTGAGCCAGAACATCTGATAGCCTACAACACCTATCAGGTGAAGAACTACAATAATTTCGAACTCGGTGGTTTTTCTGAGGAAGCCAAACGGAAATATCGTGACGAGCATTGGGAGCAAGACCTGCAGAAGGCTTATGATGCCGGCAAACGCATGGCAGAGAAGATTTTGGGCTGACCATCCTACGAGATGAAAAGGATTGTCCATATTTTTCAGAAGGTGAAACTTTGGCTACAGTCGCTGTCGTTCAGGACAGGCGTCATTGTTTTGCTGTGTTGCATACCTTTCTATATCTTGTCCTTCGCTCAGATGCTGTTGCCGATTAGCGTTACCGCTAAGGGCGTCTTATGGACCATCCTCTTCGGACTTGCTAAGACTTGTCAGTACGGAGGCCTGACCATTCTTGGCGTCGAGGGTTATAAACGTCTCAAAAGTAAGTTCAAAAGAAAAAAGAGAAATGACGGTCACGATTGAACCGTCATTTCTCTTTTTTGGATACTATTAGCAGCCCATCTTTTTTCAAAGTTGGGACGTTACTTCTTAGGCTTGATTGTGATGACTCTGTCGTAGGCGGCTGGTTTGACTCTGTACTCATCGAGAACATATACACAGGTGCAACCTACGCCTGTGGTGCAGTAGTCGAGGTTGAATGTATAGCGGTCTGTCAGCGGCTGCAACTGATAGGTGAACTGACTCTTGGTCAAGTTGTCGGTCGAGAACTGATAAGCATTGAAGTTGAAGTGCTCGTTCATGGAAATCTGTATTCCCTTCCCGTCCTTGTCCAATAACTGCACGTAACGGTTGTCGGTACGCAGAGCGTGGTCCTGAGGCAGGAGGTAGGGTTCGTACATGTCGGCAACGGTCTTCGTCCACACGCCGACCTGATAGCCCGTCTTGCGGTCAGGGTAGTTCTCCTCCGGTCCTCGGCCATACCATGTGATGCAGTCGAAATCCTTTGCTACAGATGTGGTGAATCCGATACGTGGGAGAATCTCAGGCAGTCTGCCCTGTGGACTGAGATGGTTGTGAATCTCGACGGTTCCGTCATCGTAGAAACTATAGGTATACTCAAGTGTGAATCCCGCTAACTGCACGCCTTGAATATACAGGTCGAGGGCTCCGTACGACGAAGCGCCGACTTGCACAAGTTGGCTGATAGTAACGGTTGTTCCGTACTGACTATGTGCCAGTTCGACCTTGGCTGGACGGATTTTCAGTTGGTTCACGCCCTTGGAGTAGAACAGGGTTGACACCATGTTTCCATAACCTTCAGCGTAGCCTCCATTGACACGGAATGCATCCCATGAGTCGAACTCATTGGCCAGAGGAGCGCGCCACAAGTTGAATGTGAGTGGTGATTTGAGCATAGGCTTGCCTTCGACCTCAATCTGCTCGAGGTTGCCAGTCTCCTTGCTGATGACGTAGCAGAACCCATTTCCACTAATCTTGATTTGCTTGTCGTCTTCTTGCGCGCTGATGTTCTTGGCAGACCGTTGTGTTGTGGGTGCAGGGAGGTTCCATGACGAAAGTTCCAGCTGGTCCCAAGCTACTTCATGTCCGGCTTTTGCCCAAATCTCGTCTTTCTTCAATGTAGAGGTAATCGTGACACGATATTCCTTTCCAGCCACAATGGCAGGTTTGCGATAAGGAATCCTTACCACCTGTTGCTGTTGTGGCGCGGTTGTGAACTGGATGTCGCCTTCTTCCACCACCTCGTTGTCGGCCATCAAGGCCCAATGTGAGGCGAATTGGGAGAGGTCGGTGAAGAACAGGCGGTTGGTCACTTCCACCTCACCGGTTTCGGCATTGAGCAGGCGGATGCTCACGGGCTGTGTGGTCCACTTCATCTGTTTCATTTCTGGCTGTACGGTACGGTCGGGCCAGATGCTGCCGTAGGTACGCATGTTTCCGCCAATCGTATAGAAGGTTCCTTCATCACCATTGCTGTCGAACGTGAGGTAGAGCACAGCGTCTTCGGCACGTCCCTCGCCATCGGCAAGACATTTGTTGTAAATCGCCACATTGTCCATCTCCGCATCAGCTGTGTAAATGGTCTGAGGATCCTGGGCGTGGTTGCCAGCAAAACGACCGATGTTGATGGGGTAGGGGAAATTGCTCAGCAAGCCTCGCTCACCACCACCTCCTCTGTTGCCGCGACGGTTGTTGGCTGGCTCGTTTGAAGCGGTTGTTTCTGTGCCTTTCAGTTGTCCGTCAATGAAAAGTTTCATTTCCTTGGCATCCCATGAAGCAGTCACATGGTGCCAGTTGCCAACCCAGTTGGCTGGCAAATCCACATTTAGTTCATGCCTTACTCCTGAGTGGAGATAGAATTGAAGTTTGCCTTCGCCTTTCTGAACAACACCAAATTGTGTGTTGCCCTTCGTCACGTAGGGAGCGCCCTCATACATTCCGCTCAGTTTGCCGGGTTTGACATCGAAACTGATGGTCAAGGCATTCCCTGACAATTCCACATTATTGCTGCGATAGACTTCCACCCACTCATCGTGTCCGCTGAGATGCAACACTCCCTTCTCCACCTTGGCATTGCCCATGAGATGGGCGGGGGTGTTGAAAGGAGAACTGTCTTTCAACGGACGGATGTGCTCTGTGAGGCCAGGGTTGACGAAATCCCAGATGGCACCACCCATCAGGCGTGGGTGACGACGGATGACGGCCCAATATTCGTCAAGTCCGCCACCAGCATTGCCTGCCACCGATAGATACTCATCCATGAACGAGGGACGTGGGTCTTCCGACTCAGGCACCATCGCTGTGTTCATCTCAAGTTCGTATGGGGTGGGGTAGCGTGGTCCGATGATGTCCTCGCCTGGATGAGCGTAAGCATTGCCTCCATACATGAAATAACGGGTGGGGTCGTACTTCTTGCCCTCTTTGACCACTTCTGTGATATTCGGACCCTCACCACTCTCATTGCCAGCGCTCCAGAACAGAATGCATGGATGGTTGCGGTCGCGAAGCACCATCTGACGGACACGCTCAAGATACATAGGAAGGAATTTGGGGTCGTTCGATACGTATTCTGTAGCATGAGCCTCGTCTCCGGTCTCGTCGATGATGTAAAGGCCATACTCGTCGGCCAGTTCAAGATATTTGTTGACGGGAGGGTAGTGGGAGGTGCGGACTGCGTTGAAGTTGTGCTGCTTCAGTATTTCCATATCCTTACGGATGGTTTCCTCGTTCATGGCATGTCCCAAATCTGGGTGTTGCATGTGTGTGTTGGTGGCATTCACCTTGATGGGCTTTCCATTGAGATAGAATGTCTGATGGCGGATTTCTGTCTCCTTGAATCCCATCTTGCTGGTGATTTCCTGGATGGCATTGTTTGACTCATCCAGCAGTTCGAGTTTCAGTTGATAGAGTACAGGTGTCTCGCATGTCCATTTGTCGGGATTGGAAATAAAGGATGAGAGTTCGACCGATTTCTTTCCCTTGCTATCCATCGTGAAGCGGTCTGAAACCATCTCCTTCACTTTGTTGCCTTTGGAGTCTGCCAGTGTGGCACGTACGGCATAGGAAGCACGTGTGTCCTCATATTTCTTCACATCCACATTCACTTTGAGTGTGGCGTCTTTGTATTGGTCGTCAAGGTCGGTGGTGACAAACCAATCGAACAAACGGGTTTTTGGTGTGGCGTAGAGGGTCACATCATCGAATATACCAGCCAGACGCCAGTAGTCCTGACCTTCAAGATAGTAGCCGTCACAATATTTCAAAACGCATACAGCCAGTGTGTTTTTTCCTGGCCGTAAGAATGGTGTCACATCATATTCCGCAGGTTCCTGTCCTCCTTCGTTATAACCCACCTGTTGGCCATTGAGCCACACGAAAGAAGCGCTTTGTGTCTTTTCCATACGCAGGAAGACTTGCTGTCCTTTCCACTTGGAAGGCAAGGTAAAGGTTTTCCGGTAAGCACCTGTAGGATTATACTCTCTGGGTGCAAAGGGAGGATTGGCCTTGAATGGTGCGGCCACATTGCGGAACAGAGGGTCGCCGTAGCCTTCCATCTCCCAGTTGCTCGGCACATTGATGTAGCGCCACTTGCCGTCATTGAAGTTGGTCATGAAGAAGTTCTGCGGTACTTCTTCTGGTGTGTTGGCAAAATAGAAACGCCAGTTTCCATTGAGAGAAAGATGTTCGTCGGCCAGGTAGTAGGCGTGGCCTTCTTCTTGATTCTCCTCAAACACAGAAGTGTTCTCAATGTAATCATAAATGTGGTTAAGATACTGAGCGTTCATCTGTAACGAACAAGCTGCGAACAGACTAAGGGTTAGTTTTTTGATGTCCATGTTGTTGATTATTTTTTACACCATTTAAAGTTTAGGTATCGTGGATTCGACAATAACAACCGACTTTGCCGAACTGACGTTAAATGAACTACAAAATTACTCAGAATATTTCATTTCTACATGAAATCCGCTCTGTTTTTATGGAAAATCAAACCAATATCAACTCTTTGCAGTCGAATTTAACGATTTTGACAACATTTTTATTTCTTATACTCATTTTCCTTATCATATTTTTGTATTTTTGCAATGTAGTTAGAACGATTTGTAATTATAAATTGCTATGAGAAATATTATTGTTTTTTCACTTCTGTTATTCTTTGCCATTGGAACTCAAGCCCAGAAGGTCACCTTCAGAGGTGTCAACCATTGTGGTATCTATTCCAACGAGAAAAACCTTATGAAAGAGTGGCCAGCTGAGGGTCCTGAGAAATTGTGGGTGGTCAATGATGCTGGAAAAGGAAACTCCAGTGCTTTGGTCAGCGACGGTTTCATTTATACGGCAGGCCTTACAGATAGCGAGCAGGAAGAACAGTTGACATGCTTCAAACTTGACGGCTCCAAGGTCTGGCAAGTCACTTATGGGAACGCTTGGACGAAGTCTTATCAGGAAACACGTTCCACACCTGTCATCGACGACGACCGTCTGTATATGGTCAGCAACATGGGCGAACTGGTTTGCCTGAATCGGGCTGACGGTAAGATTCTTTGGAAGGTTGACTATTGGAAAAAATACGGTCTTACTCCCAACGACCAAGGTATTTGTGAACATCCTTTGGTTGACGGCAATAAAGTCATCGTGACCACTTGCGGCAAGGAAATCTGTATGGCGGCTTTCGACAAACTGACAGGAGAAGTGATATGGGAAACCAAAGGCTTTGGCGACAATGCCACCTATTGTACTTCACGCATCGTTGAATGGAACGGACATCGACAGGTCATAGGCGGGACGGAACTGCACGTCTTCGGAGTGGACCCTGAGACAGGCAAGATGTGTTGGAGCGATGACCAGTGGATTCCCGATCAGGCAACCAAGAGATGGCAGAACGCCATGATTAACTCCCCTGTCTTCTATAAGGGCAAACTCTTGGTCAGTCTGGGCGACGGTCATGGATGTACGATGTATGAGATGGCTGATGACCTTTCGTCTGTCAAGTTCCTGTGGAAGAATAAAGAAATCGATTTCTACATGGGCGGCATGATAGAAATCGACGGTGTGGTCTATGGCAGCACGGGCGATAAGCACAAATGGGCAGCTCTTGACATCGAGTCTGGTCGTGTGCTTTACCACGAGCCTTGGGCTGGAGGAAAAGGACGAGGTTCGCTGATTGTGGCCGACGATATGTTCTATATGTTCGACGAACGTCGTGGTACATTAGGACTCGCCCGTATCAATCCTGAGAAACTCGATATAGTGAGCGAGTTCCGTATTACCGATGGTTCAGGAGCCTGCTTCTCGCATCCCACCATCTTCGACGGTGTCCTTTATGTGCGCCGCGGAACGGCTCTCATGGCTTACAACATCAAAAAATAAAGCCTTACAATTTCGATAGTCAAGCGGATAGGCTACCATTGATAATGATAAGCCTATCCGCATTCTACGGTGACGTGATGGATGACGTGGCCGTTTTATTGCGTTAATTCATCGTATAGTTCTGTCAGCCGTTTTGCGGATGACATGTCGTCATAACGCTCTTTTGCCAGGGCCAAGGCTTGTTCTTTGCATCTGTCGTACATCTGCTTGTCGGTCAATATCTTTTCCAAGGCATCTGCCAAGTGCAGGGCGTCGTTGGGTTCATAAATCAGTCCGGCTTGACCTACAATCTCTGCGAACGAGCCTGTGTTAGGCTCAACAGCAGGCCTTCCTGCGGCAAAAGCCTCGCAAAGATAAAGTCCCACCCCCTCCTGAAAACGCAAAGGGACAGAAAGCAATGAGACCTTTCGATAGAAGTCGGCGTGTTTCTCCATGTCGTAAGAGTCTTCTATCACCACGTCAGAGGCATACGGCTTCAGGGTGCGTTTCACCTGCCTGACCAGTTTCTTATCGGGACTCATGTATCCACCGCCAATCCGGAGTTTGAGATGGGGGACAGAACCACGTTTTTTCAATATCACAAATGCATCGGCCAGGATATCCAATCCGTCGAGTTCATTCATACGGTAAAAGAAACCGATGGTAGGGTCAACGGGGTAATCGTCCGATTGATACTTGGCTATATCGATGCCGGGATATATCACGTCCACACTGCCTAACTGCGGTAGTTTCTCCTTCACTATCTGCTGATAGTAATAACTGGTGGTGATAAAACGGTCAACATACTTGGCATTATCCGACACGCCTTTCCATGCCTTTTCCACGAACTCACTTTTCAGGCTGTCAATCCACACCTCTTCATCTTGCAGGGAGCAGACAATGGGAATGCCGGTTTCTTTCTTCAGCTCCTTAGCGATGCCCAACAGTAAAGAAGAGGACAGTTGAATAATGTCAGGTTTCTCGGATTGTTTCACCCAGTCAATCAACTGTTTCGCGTTCTCTTCAAAGGCATGCCCTTCTCCTTCTATCATACTGAGGGTCATATCTTCCATACCCTCGGCTGTAGTTGTACCTGACAAAGAGGAAGCCATGTCGAGCAACACTTCCGCCCCCAGCATCCGCTTCATCCACGACGGCATTTTGCGTTTGCCAAACATTTTCTGTTCCACATAATAGGTGGTGGCAGGGAAAAACAAAGGCACATCGCTCTGAAAAGCATGATGCTTCAGAGGCAGATATAGAGGCATGATGATTATTTCGTGTCCCGCTTTGCGCAAGGCCTGTGCCTGCAGATTGTCACGGAAACAGTTCCCGCAATAAAAGGAATCACCTGCTCCAGGGAGGATAAACAGTATTTTCATTCGGAATTGAGTCCTAATCATCCATTTGTGTAAAAACAAAGCATCCGCAGCGGTTGCCACGGATGCTCGATTCTTAAGTCCTATTCTTGGGGTGCGGTCTTTCGGAATGCGTCAAGTTTTTCCACAATCACGTCGAAGTCGTCGGTAAGGGTCAGTTGCAGGTTCTTGTACTTGCCCATCTCAACCAGTTTTTCCAAGAATGGGTATACGGGCATTTCTTTCGTCCAGAAGTCGGTGCCAAGGAAAATCATCGGGCTGGCAAAGCCGAAGGACTGGTAGTGGTTCTGCACTGCGTCTTGGAAGATTTCCTGCATGGTGCCAGCACTGCCTGGGGTGTAGATGATGCCTCCGAATGCCACGGTGAGGATGAGGTCTTCGCGGATGCTGTTCTCGAAGAACTTGGCGATGTGTGTGGCGAAAGGAGCAGAAGGCTCATGACCATAGAGGTATGTGGGGATACCAAGGCTCACGTAGTCGCCTTTGCGGGGATATTTCTTCATCACCTCGAACGAAGTGGCCAGCCATCCCTCATCCTTGAACGATGGTGCAGAAGCCAGTATCTTTACGGCATCAGCCACCTCTTCATCAGTTCTCTCTGCCATCCATGCGCCAAGGTGTGTAGCTTCCATCGCTCCTGGGCCGCCACCGCTCAGCATGACGTAGCCTTGCTCGGTGAGCCGTTTGCTCAAGAGCACGACGCGTTCGTACATCGGGTCGGTGCGCAGCAGGGCGTGACCACCCATGATGCCCACGCAGAGGCGGGAGTCATGTTCCTTGAAGAACTGGTCGAGGGCTGTGTGGATGCCATGGTCGTGGAGTGTGCGAGCCAGCGACTCCTCCACATCCTGGGCTTGCTTGCCCTTGGCGATGTAGTGCTGATACACCTTCGTGTCGTAGCAAGTCTCAAAACTCTCGGGTTTGGCAGGGTCATAGCCAGCATACAACTCTTCGGCGCTGTAAAGCGAAGTGCGATTCACGTCGAAGGGAACAGATTCGATGTAGTCAATAGCTTTCTGGCTAAAAAGTTGTTTGGTCTCATTGCTTGCATTGTTGCAAGAAGTAGCAACAGCGAGCACCGTCAGTGCTCCAATCAGAATCTTTTTCATGCGCTTGTTGTTATTAAGGTTTAATGATGATGCGTCCTTGTGGTTCGGCATACTCTTTGCCGATGTGACCGTTCAGTTTTTCGGTGAGAAAATCGATGAAGACATCGCTGTAGGTCTTAGAGGTCTCATGTGTGATTTTGCTTCCTTCCAGTGTGTTGTGGAGTCCGCCATCTGCCACACAATATTTCGTGGTGGCGATGGAGTAGATGCGGTCGAGGTTGAGTGGCTCGTATTGCTGGGTGACTTTGTTGAGTACCTGCACATCGCTCACACTGTGGTCGCTCATTTTTACCGTGAACTTCAGACCCGACACCTGCGGGAACTGTCCATCAGGTTCGGGAAGGAAGCTGACCAACTTCTGGAGCATCTTAAAGATAGTGCTGCCAGTTGTTTCGGCTACGACGATATAGTTGTCGTAGGGCAACAGCGTGAGGATGTCGCCGTAAGTCAGGTCGCCTGTCTTTTTCAACTCGTTTCGTATGCTGCCACTGTTGAGCAATCCGATGTCCGCACCCGTCATCAGACGATAGGCATCAGTCACGATGTCACCGGCATTGACTTCGCTCATGCGTGCCAACTCGTTGCCCTCGTCGTCGAGGATGAGCAATGGCACCTCACTGTGGCAGATGATACGGCTGGTCTGTTCGTTGAGCATGGCATGGATGCTATCCACTACCTGTGCCACGAATGCATTTCGTTCTGTCACACTCTCGATGGGGATAAGCGAGGTAATCATCTGTCCGTCGGGGGTGATGAGCAGTTTGCCGATGTTGGCGAATTTTGTGCCAGTCTGCGTCACTTGGATGGGTTTACCTACCTTGTTCATCACTGTGTCTGCCACGATGACGGCATGGCTGTGGCCATCCAGCACGATGTCTATGCCTTGAGTGTTAGCTACCATTGTATGGGAGTCGGAGTTGCGGTAGGTGGTTTCTTCTCCGAGGTGAGAATCTACAATTACATAGTCTGCTCCAGCTCTTCGCGCTTCGTCCACCGCACGCTGCACCAGCACGGGGATGTCCTCGGGTTGGAGGTCGTAGATGATGTTGCCCTCAGCGTTGCGGAAAGCATATGCCTCGGTTTCCATTGTGGTGGGGGTGACCGCTCCAACGAAGGCAATCCGCTTGTTTCCTACGCGCTTGATGACGTATGGGGAAAAGACTGTGCGTCCTTGGCGCACGTCATAAAGGTTGCAGCACACAATGGGGGAGGGTACTTGGCGCAGCAGTTGGAACATGCGCTCGATGCCGTAGTCAAACTCGTGGTTGCCCAGGGTGATGGCATCATAGTTCAGCGTCTTCATGATATCCACCACATATTGGCCTTTGGAGATGGCGCCTACGGTCATACCTTGTACATAGTCGCCGTTCGACACCAGGCAGACGTCGGCTGTGTCGGCAATGGCGTCGCGCAGGCCCGCCAACTTGGCATAGCCATCCACAGCGCAATGGACATCATTCTCGTAAAGTACCACGATGCTGCGTTCTTTCTTACTGACCTCTGCATCCTTCTTCCTACGCTTCTTGTCTTTCTTCTTCTTTGGCTTTGAGGTAGCCTCCACCAACTTTGCGTTATTCCACAACCTGGCTTGAATCGCCTCAGCACCGCATACAGTCAGCACATACGCCAACATCGTAATCCATAAAAATCTTTTCATATTATTAATCGCATTTAGTATTCAAAGCTAAGATAATGCAAGTGACGCCATTGGGTTCTTTAGATATTTGGGTGATTGGAACTTGCATGTCGACATCGCAATCAGTCGTTCGGACGATACGATTACGCAAAAATAGCTATTTTCTCTGAATAATTCAACAAATAGGTCATATTTTACTTTCGGAAGTTGAGAATTCTTGTTATTTTTGCAATAGGCTTTGTTAATGTGAGTATTACAATCGTCTAATAGTTAGAGTAGAAAAATACAGCCTCAATCATTGACAACTATTTGCTATTCAGAATCGTTTAAATATGGGACAAGTTAAAGAATATTTTGCATTTATCAGCTACAAGCGGGAAGATGAGAAGTGGGCAAAATGGTTACAGCATAAGTTGGAGCATTATAAACTTCCCGTTAAGGTACGGAAAGAGAGTCGTATCTGCTTCCTGGGATGAATCTATCAGAATTTGGGACGCTGAAACTGGTAAGGAATTGAATGTGTTAGAAGGTCATACAGACGGTGTTAATTCAGCTTCTTTCAGCCCCGATGGTAAGAAAATCGTTTCTGCTTCTTATGACCGCACCATCAGAATTTGGGACGCTGAGACTGGTAAGGAGCAGAAAGTGGTTTATGCACACGATATTGTTTGTTCAGCTTCTTTCAGCCCTGATGGAAAACATATAATTTCTGTATCGGCAGATAGTACTGCCAGCATATGGGATGCGGAAACAGGAATGGAACTTCGGAAATTCGACGGGTCATATACTTCTGCGGCTTTCAGTCCCGACGGAAAGAAAATCGCTTTTGGAAGTACCGATGGAACCATTCTGATTTGGGACAATCCTTCTCTTCAACAACTCATAGACGATGCACGTGAGCGATTCAAGGATTATCCACTGACACCAGAGGAACGGAGAAAATATTATTTGGAATAGTAATTCCTTTTGAACTTGAAATGAGGATGAAGCAATAGTTAAAGTAAAGGTTTGATAAATCTTTGTTTTTATCATATAATCAATGCTTTATTGAATAGAAATAGTGTTATAAGTGACCATTTATTAATCCTGTGTGAAATGAAAAAAAGATTCCGCTTTATCTCCATTCACTTAGGGTATCGTTTTCGGCAGTAGCTTGGGTTGCTTATTTTCGTTGGTTAATTATTTCCTCGGCTGCTTGTTATTTGCTGAAAAACGATTATTTTTGCACTAGTATAATTCAAGCATATTTGTTAAAAACGCTGTACAAAAGTAGAATGATTAGGAATATCTTGTTGGTTGCTTTAGGTGGTGCTATCGGCTCGGTTTGCAGGTACCTGTTGTCGGGTATGAATATAGCTTCATGGCCATGGGGAACGTTTGTGGTGAATATTCTTGGTTCACTACTTATTGGATTGTTGACGGGGCTGTTGAGCAAGGGCATGTTGTCACCAGAAATGAAGTTGCTGTTGGTTACAGGTTTTTGCGGAGGCTTCACCACTTTCAGCACCTTTGCCAATGAATCCTTTTCAATGCTGAAAGCTGGTGATGTGCTGTTGATGGCACTGTATGTGGGCGCCAGCGTGATGATTGGCATCTTTGCCGTTTGGTTAGGAATGAACATGTCAGAGACAATCAGATGAAAACAGTTCAGATAACACCAGCATATTCGTCTGACAAGGAATTGCGTGGCCTCTACGAATCGGCTTTTCCAGAGAACGAGCAAATTCCTTGGGATGACTTGATGTGCCTGATTGACCAGATGTCCTTGGACTTTACGGCCTATTACGATAACGAGGCGTTCATCGGATTCACCATCGTCTATCCTCGTAAGACATTCAACTGGTTTTGGTACTTTGCTGTTTCAGAAAAGCTCAGAGGCAAGGGTGTTGGCCAGCGGATTCTCTCTCAGCTGATTAAGAAATATGAAGGGCAGTCAATTGTGCTCGATATGGAGAGCCCTTACCAAGCCCCATGCCCCAATCCGGCACAGAGGAAACGTCGCCATGCTTTTTATCTACGCAATGGATTCCGTGATACTAAAGTCTATCGTCTCTACGGCGACATCGAAATGACTATTATGATGCTGGGACCAGGTACTTTCACATTGCAGGATTGGGATGATATTACCAACGAACTGAAAAAGTTTTGGTGGCCCGATGATTAGAGGGAAGATGAGTAGTCTTCGACATGGGGTGGTTAGAAAAGAGAACAGTATTATTTTATAATTCAACACATTGAAATTATGGAATTCAGGGCAATGAGGCGTAAACGGCAGCAACTATCTGATGCAGAGAGCGTCGATATATTGAAAAAAGCCACTTCCGGCACATTGGCATTATTGGGTGATGGTGGTTATCCATACTCTGTACCAATCAGCTATGTGTATTCTGACGGGCAATTATATTTCCATAGTGCATTGACTGGACATAAAGTCGATGCCATCAGGAACTGTGATAAAGCATCTTTCTGCGTCATAGACAAAGATGACGTCAAACCTGAGAAGTATACCACCTTTTTCCGGAGTGTGATTGCTTTTGGAAAAGTTCATATTGTAGAGGATGACGCAGAAAGACTTCGTATAGCACGACTTCTTGGCAACCACTACAATCCTCATCAGGATGAAGCTCTGCAAAAAGAGATAGAAAACGGACTCTCTCGCATGTTGGTCATTCGTTTCAACATCGAGCATCTGACAGGCAAAGAGTCTATTGAACTTGTTAAAGAGCGTGGCGTATGATTACTGCCCCTTCAGCGTAATGAACTGTGGGATGTCTTCCTATGTGTACTATGGTTGAGGAATTTAGAACAAAGAACCAATTAAATTTTATGTAATATGAAAAAACTAATGATTTTCTGCCTATTGGCATTTGTAAGTGTGCTGAGCGTGTCAGCACAGCGTATTTACGACTTCAAGGTGAAGGATGAAGCTGGTAAAGAGGTGTCACTCTCTGACTATAAGGGTAAACTGCTGCTCATTGTCAACACTGCAACCCGATGCGGATTCACGCCTCAATACAAAGACCTGGAGGCGATTTATGAGAAGTATCGCGGCGAGGGACTGGAGATTCTTGACTTCCCCTGCAACCAGTTCGGCCAGCAGGCACCTGGCACCATTCAGGAGATTCACCAGTTCTGCACTGCCAACTACGACATTCATTTTCCTCAGTTCGACAAGATTGAGGTCAACGGTGATAATGCACATCCACTCTATGTGTGGCTGAAAGGCGGGGAAGACATCAAGTGGAACTTCACCAAGTTCCTTATTTCGCGTGATGGAAAAATCCTGCGCCGTTACGAGCCGAGAGACAAAATGAGCGACATAGAAGCGGATGTTCAGATAGAGGTGAACCCTGTTCTGAGCAACATCATGGCTCGTCGTTCTGTCCGCAAGTATCTTGACAAGCCAGTGGAGCATGAGAAACTGGAGGTCATAGTCCGTGCAGGCATCAATGCACCAAGCGGTATGAACCGCCAGCCATGGATTGTACGGGTGGTGGAAGACCAGAAACTCATTGCCGACGTGACAGAGGTTTATAAGAAGGCTAACGCAGAACAGGTCAGCCGCGACAAGGATTTCAAGAATATGTTCCGCAATGCCCCCAACCTCATATGTGTCTGCACACCTTCCAATGGTGGTGGGGAACTCGATGCTGGACTGTTGGGAGAGAACATGATGCTGGCAGCGCAGGCAATGGGCCTTGGCACCTGTTGTCTTGGTGGTCCAGTGCGTTGGCTGAACTCCACTGCCGATGCCAAGTTCTTCCTCGACCGTCTCGACATTCCCGAGGGTTACAAGTTGAACTACATCCTCGCCATCGGTTACCCTGACGAGCAGCCCGAAGCCAAACCACGCGATGCATCGAAAGTGAAATATATAAAGTAAAGAAACAGACCTACGCTCTATCCAACTCCCCTCCCATTTAAGGGGAGGGGGTAAGGGTGGTGTGTAAAATCCATCTTCATTCTAAGGTGTCTTCCAGCACTAAAGTGCTTAACTCCCTCTTTAACTACCTCTTGTCTTTGTTGATGAGGTAGATACCCAATGCCGCGAGTCCTCCTGCAAGCGCGTATTTCATGTGGAAAGTCTCGCCAAGACAGAGGCATGAGGTGACTGCCCCTACGATGGGAATCAGCGAATTATAAATGGCAACCTTTCCCACAGGATTGCAACTGAGCAACTTGTTGTAGAGAGCGAATCCGATGGCTGAAATGGCGATGAGCAGCACCAGGCAGACGATGCCCAGCACATTGACGTTGGGTAGCGTCCCGCCAAAAAACAGTCCTGGGATAATGAGCAGGAAGCCTCCGATAGAGAGGCTATAACCTGTTCCTACGAAGACATCTACCCGACGGCTCAGTCCACGAGTCATCAAGTTAGCGATTGACGAACAGATGGCGTTGATGATGATCATGCCGTCACCCAACCATGTGAACTGTCCGCTGTTCGCTCCTCCAAGATTCAATGCAAGGATTCCGCTGAATCCGACGGTGCACCCCAGAATCTTACGTGTGGTCAGTTTATCGCTCTTGAAGCAGGCGCAGGCCAGCAAGACTACCAGGAATGTGCTCAGGGAGTTGAGAATAGCCGCCCGTGAGCCTTCGCTGTGCGACATACCGACGTAGAAGAAGAAATAATGGAGTGTGGTGTTCATCAGGGCAAAGGCAAAGATGAACCACCAGTTGCTTTTTTCGTTTGTCTTGAACGAACGCCGATTGCTTCGGGCAACGGAAAGGATAATCAGACCAGCCGCGGCAAAGCGAATGCCAGCAAAGAGCATCTTGCTGCCTGTCATGTCTGTCGTGATGCCAAAGGCTTTGAATCCCACTTTGATGAGAGGGAAAGCCCATCCCCATGCTATGGCAGCTGTCAGGGCAAATACCATCACCCATACGGGTCGTTGGAATATAGAGGTTTTCGTCATGGAACTGTGTTGAATTCTGTCTTGCTTCGGAGAACCGTCAGCACCTGTTGCCGTTGATTCAAGAGGCTGTTTATGTTATTCAAATCGTTTGAAATATTCAAAATTGATGCAAAGTTAGATAAAGTTCCGTATTTATGGGCCAGACGTATTGGAATTTCTAAGAGGAGATTGAATATTATAAGTGGTTTAGGAAGAGTGTGCAAACTGTTTGCAAGCATGTAAAGTACATGACGATGCAAATGCAAACTATTTGCAAACTTGTAAAGTTGGGGTTATGATAAGAATGATGTATATTTGTGGCAAAACTAAAATGCAAATCAAATGAAGAACAAAAACATCCTATTTCTACTGCTTACATTTGCAGTTTTTCTTCCTGTGTTTTCACAATCTCCGTCTCATCTTCCGATGTGGGAGCGAAAGAGTGCTCCTGCGGTTATTCTGGGCCGTTATGTGGACTGGAAAGAAGGCGATAAGGACAAAATGCCCAGTTTCTGGGGAAACAAAGAATCGCTGAAGGGTGAAGATTTTCCAGAAATGACCACTGACACCATTGCACATACGTTCACTTTCGTATGGGACATCTGCTATCCGCTGAGACATAAATTTGATGGATGGTCTGTCCTTCTCCTTCCTGGCGATACCATAAGGCTTGATATCAACAAAAGAGCTTTCGCAGAATACAATGACTATAAAAAACGGTCCGCCGACAGTATCTCTACACCGAAATTGCAGGAACTGTGGAAGAAGGCCGTACATATAGAAGGTGGTACTTTCCCTCAACCCCTGCCCATGCAGATGAAGGAAATAAAACGTGGTATAAGTCGAGAATACGCTCAGGCTCATGCCCGTGACTCCTACGACGAATGGCGCGAAACGTGTTGGGTAGAGTTTCTGGATGTGGTGAAGCAGTTGGACTCTCTGGACCTCACACCACCAGAACGGGAATTCCATAGGATGACGATTGAACAGGATTATCTCAGCAAACTAAGAGATTTCATGTTCGTGAAGAAAAGTTGGAAGTCCATCACGGATGAAGACTCATTGGCAATGTTCGAGAAGCAATTTACCTTCAGGGATCCTCATGCTGGCGAGCTGACCTACTACCGCAACGTCACCGGCTTTTACGCTTGCCTGAATAATCTCTTTAACGAGGGAAAAGAGTATATTGAGGCCAACAATCTGGAAGAATCGCCCTTAGGACGTTGGTACAAGGAATTGGACGAAGCCAAGGCTGTGATGACCCGTGTGAAAGCCAGGTTGTCGGTGTCGGAAAACCAACTGAATGCTCTCTCGCCAGAGTTCCAAGTGCAAATCAGGGAGATAAAGGAACTGATGGCACAGGAGGTTGATGACAGTAAGGGCAAATGTCGGGACTTACCAGAAGGTGAGCCGCAGGAATGGCTTCCTAAAATCGTTGCCGGGCACAAGGGACACATTGTCTTCGTCGATTACTGGGCCACTTGGTGCGGCCCGTGCCGAACGGGTATGAAGGCGATGGAAGGAGTGAAGGACGAATTGACGTCAAGAGGAGTGGATTTCGTCTATATCACCGACACCAGCAGCAATGCCGACGAATGGTTGAGTTACGTCGGCCGACACGCTGGCGACCACTACATCATACCCAAAGACAAGATACAGGAGATGCAAATCCCCGATTACGCCAATGCCATTCCCCATTATCTCATCTATGACCGCAATGGCAAACTGGCAAAAGCCATTAAGGGCTGGCCTGGTTTGGAGGAAATGAAGGCGAATATCGAGGAGGTCCTGACGAAAATACCTCTTTTTTGAGTATTGCAGAGTCGTTATTTTCGTCGTAACTTTGCGGTCTAATTGAATCGCAAATCATATGGGACTTTTAAAAACATTTTTCACTAATTGCGCTCATCCGCAGGGACGGATGGGACGTTTTATGCTGAGATTTATGAACCTGTGTCACGCTCCTCTGACGAATTGGGGATTGGACCTTATCAACAT
>JAFXVU010000047.1 GCA_017534705.1 Bacteroidaceae bacterium | reverse complement strand
TCGTAGAACTCAAGGTCGGAAGGACGGATGGTGAAAGTGGCAGTCTTGGTCTCTCCGGGCTTCAGACTCAACTTGCAGAAGTTCTTCAGTTCCTTCACTGGACGGTCCACACTGCACTTGTCGTCACCGATGTACAACTGAACAATCTCCTTGCCATCCACCTTGCCCACGTTGGTGACTGGAATCGAGACGGTGACACTGCCGTTGGAGGACATCTGAGGAGAGGATACTGTAGCCTTTCCGTATTTGAAGGTTGTGTAACTCAGTCCGAAACCGAAGGGGAACTGTGGACGCACCTTGTTGGTGTCGAAATAGCGGTATCCCACATAGATGCCTTCCTTGTAATACACCTGCTTGTCCACGCCAGGATAACCCTCTTTGCCATACTTAAAGCATGGGTAGTCGTTCATGTTCACAGCCCAGGTCACAGGCAACTTTCCACTTGGATTCACCTTGCCCGTCAAGACATTGGCCAGTGATGTACCGGCCATCGAACCGAGATACCAGCAATGCACCAGTGCCTTCACGTCAGCCAACCATGGCGTAGCGTAAGGATTACCACCGAAAGTGACGACAACCACGTTCTTGTTCGCCTTGGCCAAACCAGCGATGAGCTCGTTCTGACCAAACGACAGGTCGTACGACAGACGGTCGTTAGCCTCGCAGTCCTCATACGTATTCTTGTTCAGGCCACCGACGTAAATCACCAAGTCAGCGTTCTTGGCTTTCTCGATGGCCTCGGCACGAAGGAGGGCCAAGGTATCGGGGGAAATCTTATCGATAAAGTCGTACATGGCTCGACCAGAGACATAACCCTTGGCATAATCCACACCATCGCCAAAGACAGCCTTCAATCCATCGAGCGGCGAGATGTCGAACTTCGTCTTCAACTCCGAGGAGCCGCCGCCTTCAGTCAGACTGCGGGTGGCGTTCTCGCCCACCACAAGCACCTTGCTGTATCGGGAAGCGTCGATAGGGAGGAAATCCTTTTGGTTCTTCAGGAGGACGATACCTTCCTCGCCCACTTGCTGGCAAGCGTCGTAATGCGCCTCACTGCACTGAGAACCAATCGCCTTGTTTGGGTTCATCGACGTACGGAAGATGGTACGCAACACACGGGCAGCCTTGTCGTTCAGCACATCCATGGGTATCTTGCCCTCGTTGATGAGTTCCTCGAACGGGTCGGCGAGGAAATATTTGTTCCATCCGAGATTATGGTCCACTGTCTTGCCATTGGTGTAGGAACCCATCTCGATGTCCATGCCACCTAAGGCAGCCTGCCAAGTGTCTGTCACACCACCCCAGTCGCTGACCACAGCGCCGTCGAACCCCCATTGCTGTTTGAGGATTTTGTTGAGCAGTCCGTCGTTCTGACAGCAGTGTACATTGTTCCAGAGGTTGTAGGAACCCATGATGGTCCATACCTGGGCCTCTTGAACGCACTTCTTGAAAGCGGGAAGGTAAATCTCATGAATGGCGCGCTCGCTGACGTTCACGTTGACGGTGAAGCGGTCGACCTCTTGGTTGTTCAGGAAGAAATGCTTGAGACAGCAACCCACTCCGTTCTTCTGCACATTCTTGATGTACGGCACAGCCAACTCACCAGCGAGGTATGGGTCTTCACCCATATACTCGAAGCTGCGTCCGTTGAGCGGCATACGTGCGATGGTGGTTCCAGGGCCCAGCAGGAGGTTCTTGTCGCGGAAAGCGAATTCCTCACCGATGGCAGTGCCATAGATGGCCGACATCTCACGGCTCCAAGTGGCAGCCAGACAGGTGAGTGAGGGGAAAGCCACGATGGAGTCGTTGTTCCAGTTGGCGCTACCCCATGAGTTCCAGTCCACCTCGGCTCTCACGCCATGAGGGCCGTCGCTGTGATGCAGTTCGCGGATACCAAGACGCGGCACTCCAGCAGAAGAGAACTTACTCTGCGCATGAAGGATACGCACCTTCTCATGGGTGGTCATTCTCGAAAGCGCATCCTGCACCCGCGCCTCCACAGACGCATTGGGGTCGAGATAAACGGGTTTATCCTGTGCCTTAACGGTAAAGGCCATCAGCCACAGCATTACAATTGAGAGATACTTGATTTTCATAAATATTTAGGATGTATTATTGATTACCCAATGTTCACTTGCTTTGAATCTCAATGGTGGCAGGCTCCAAATCGACCGCTTTTGCGGTGAGGCGGATGGTGCCGGGAGTCCGTCCGCTTTGCACCACAGCCAGGCATTTGCCATAGAAAGCCTTTCGTTTGTTGTCCTTAAAGCGCTCCATGCTGAACTGGCATCCATTATCGACGCCAGCTATCTGGGCGTCGCCATCCAAAGAGAAGAACACCTGATTCTCGGCGTTGGGGCAAAGGTTTCCGTCTTTATCGACAACCTCAACGGTGACGAACGCCATACCTGTGCCACCAGACTTGATGGACGATTGGTCCACACTCAAGCGGAGGTGATGAGGAGCACCCGCTGTGCGAACGACTTGCGAGCGTACCTCTACCCCACCCTTGCGGGCCACCACTTTCGCCTCTCCTGGCTGATAGTTCACCCTCCACATCACGTGGTAGTCGTGTTCACCCTTTCGGCGTACACCCTGGCTCACACCGTTGATGTAGAGTTCCACCTCGTCGGCTTGGTTGAAATAGCACCACATATCCACCTGCTGGCCTGGAATCCAGTTCCAGTGAGGGAACAAGTGCAACACGGGTTTGTCAGTCCATTCGCTCTGGTAGAAATAGTATACGTCCTTGGGGAATCCAGCCAGGTCGATGATACCGAAATAGCTGCTTCTTGCAGGGAAGCCATAGGGTGTAGGTTCGCCGATGTAGTCCCATCCCGTCCAGATATACTGACCGCAGACGAAATCGTTGTGTTTGATGAGGTCCCAGGTCTCCTCGTGGTGGTTTCCCCATGAGGCCCGGCAGTTGTCGTAGGCACTGCATTGAAACGATGGGTCGGTATAGGGCATCCACCACTCCACAGGTGCCTTGATGATGCTGTCGGACGGATTGACGTAGAAGCCACGCGTCATCAGCGCGGAGTTGCTCTCCGTGAAGATGAACGGTTTTCCAGGGAAGTTCTTCGGCACGTCGGCCACATTCTGGTTGTGGTAGTTGTAGCCAATGATGTCCATGGCATTGCCCTTGAAGAGATGGTTGTTGGGGTTGGGTTCGTTGCAACCTGCGGTGATGGGTCTTGAGTCATCGAGCGCCCTGACGATGTCTGCCAGTCGCTCCGCCATGAGAGTGTTCACGCTTTTCTCACCACTGGTGGCCAGTTCCGACGCGTCGTGACCGAAATTCAGCACGAGGTTGGCCTGTTCGATGCTGAGTTCGTCGCTGCCGCTTGACGACCATTGCTCCAGCACCTCATTACCGATGCTCCAGATGAGAATGGAGGGATGGTTTCGGTCGCGGCGTACAAGGTCAGTCAGGTCGCGCTCATACCACTTGTCGAAATAACGCGAGTAGTCATACTGTGTCTTCTTGCGGTGCCACATGTCGAACGACTCGTCCATGACAATCAGTCCCATCGTGTCGCATATCGCCAACAGTTCGGGTGCGGGTGGATTGTGCGAACAGCGCACCGAGTTGGCTCCCATGTCGCGCAACATACGGAGTTGACGGTAGAGTGCGTCCTCGTTGATGGCGGCACCCAAGCAGCCTAGGTCGTGATGCTGACACACGCCATTTATTTTCATTGGCTTTCCGTTCAAGGAGAAGCCCTTTTGTGCATCGAATTTGAATGTACGGATACCCACAGGTGTCTCGTAGGTGTCGACCACCTTTCCACCCATGCTCACCTCGGTGCGGAGGGTGTAAAGATATGGTGAACCAGTGTCCCAGAGTTTTGGGTTCGACACGTTGATAAACGACTTGAACAAACCCTTCTCAGCGCCAGCATCAGAGGAAGCAGGGGAGAAAGACGCTTTGGCCTTGCCCACCACCTTGCCGTTGGCATCCAGCAGGATGTTGTCGACACGTACTTGGTTGTTGTAGTTCTCCACCTCCACATTGATTTCCACTTTGGCCTTGTTCATCTTGGTATTGAGCACAGGTTTGGCGAAAACGCCCCATTGCGCCACATGCACCTTCTCCGTCTGCAGCAGATAGACATGACGGTAGATGCCCGAACCGCTGTACCAGCGGCAGTTGGGTTGCGCGCTGTTGTCCACACGTACGGCTATCACATTGTCGCCCATGGGATTGAGCCATTGGCTAATCTCGTACTCAAAGGAGATGAAGCCATAGGGACGTGTACCCAGTTCATGCCCATTGATATAGACGGTGGAGTTCATATAGACACCGTCGAATTGGATATAGTAGAGCATGTCCTTCTGCTTTGCATCCACGCTGAAATGCTTTCTGTACCAGCCCACACCACCTTGCAGTGCACCACCCCCGGCACCAGCAGGTGCTGAAGCCATGAAGTCGCCTTCGATGCTCCAGTCGTGAGGGAGGTTGAGCCTTCGCCATGAACGGTCGTTGTAGTCGGTCCTCGACATCGAAGCCGTGTCGGCCAGCATGAACAACCAGTTGGCGTCGAAGTTCTGCCTGTTGCGTGCGCTCGCTGAGAGACACACCAACAAGAAGATAATCAATGATAATTTTCTCATAGTTGTTAGAGTGTTACTTGTATCTCTTCTCCGTTGTAATCGACAAGTTTGCCAGCGGGTTTGTCAAGGTCGAGTTTCTTCGCCTGTTCAGGAGATACAAGCACCACATTGAACTGGCGGTTCTTGATCATACCGTCGAATGTTCCACCACGCTTTCCGATAGTCAGTTGTCGTTTGGCGTTGTCGAACTTGATGTCGATGGTGGTGTAGTAGCCCTTCTCGTAGTTGTAGTTGGTTCCTTCATCCTCGTAGAGTGTGAACTGTCCGTCAGCTCCTGCATACACATAAAGGTTGATGAAGTCGGCAGGTTTCTGGTCGGTGTATTCTATCTCAGGCCCGAAAGGAATGATGCTGCCTTCGCGTACGAATACCGGTATCTTGTCGTAAGGGGCATCGACTTTCATTGTCTGTCCGCCGTCGATGTGCTTTCCAGTGTAGAGGTCGTACCACCCACACTGCTTTGGGAAATAGACATCACGGCTGCGCGCCTTGTAGTAACCCACAGGGCAAGCCATGAGCGCGGGTCCAAACATCCACTGGTCGGGTATGTTCTCCACGTTCTTGTCTCCGCAGAAGTCCATCACGAGTCCACGCATCATGGTGTAGTCGTTGAAATGCACCCATCCCGCCATGCTGTAGAGGTATGGCATCAGTCGGTAGCGCAGTTTGTCGTAATAGACGATGGTCTTGTAGCAGGGATGGTTGTCAGGTGCGATATTCCACACCTCACGCAGTGGCCACTGTCCGTGTGCGCGATAGAGTGGTATGAAGCATCCGAACTGGTTCCAACGCGCCTGCAGTTCGCGCCATTCCTTGAGGTCTTCGTTTTCCACGCCTGTTCTGTCGTAGGCTTGCTGAGCAGCCACATAACGTTTCTCCACACAGAAACCGCCCTGGTCCATTCCCCAGAAAGGCAGACCTGCCATGCAGTAGTTGAGTCCTGCCGTCATCTGTGCGCGCATATCCTCCCATCGTGTGCCAATGTCGCCGCTCCAGGTGGCGGTGCTGTAGCGTTGCTCTCCGGCAAAACCGCTTCGGGTGAGCAGGAACACACGTTGGTTGGGGTTCACTTCGCGCTGTCCGTTGTAGATAGCGTCGGCGTTGACGATGGAGTAAGCGTTGAAGTATTCTGTGCTGCTGCCGAGTGCAGTTGGTCCGCTCAGTGCCTTGCGGTACCACATTGGTGTGCAGTCGCGCACATTGGGTTCGGAAGCGTCCATCCACCATGCGTCGATGCCGAACTTGTACTTGCTGTAGAGGTTGTCGTTCATCTGTTTCCAGAAGAGTTTGCGTGCCTCTGGGTCGTAAGCGTCGTAGAACGAGCCCATGAATCCGAGCCAGTCGTAGATGCTGTCGGTAACGGCCTGTTGGTAAATCCAACCCTTGGCGTCGAGTTGTTTGTAGTTATCGACCGTGCAGTAGAACTTAGGCCAAACGGAAATCATGAAGCGTCCGCCCATCTGGTGCACGCTGTCGAGCATGGCCTGTGGGTTAGGGAAACGTGAGGACTCGAAAGTATGGTCGCCCCAAGAGTCGAGTTTCCAGTAGTTCCAGTCCTGAACGATGTTGTCGATAGGTATATGTCTTCTTCTGAACTCAGCCAAGACGCTTTCGATGTCGTAACTGCTGGTGTAGCGTTCGCGGCTTTGCCAGAATCCGAGTACCCACTTGGGATAAACGGGAGCCTTTCCGGTGAGCGTTCGGTATCCGCTAATGACCTTGTCCATGTTGTCGCCGGCGATGAAATAGTAGTCCATGTCGCGTGACATCTCGCTCCAGACGCTGAGTCTTCCTTGTTCCTCCTCGGTCTGTGGCACAGCTACGCGCAGGCCGCAGTAGCTCTCGCCTCCGTCAGGTTTCCACTCTATGCGTATCGGTGTCTTCTCTCCTTCCTTCAGTTCGCAGTTGAACTTCCAGGCATTGGGGTTCCATGCGGTGCGCCAACGCTCGGCCACCACCTCCTCGCCGCCAATCATCACCTTCATGTAGCCAGCGTAATAGAGGATGAAACGGTAGTTGTAGGTTTTAAGGGCTTGAATATAGCCTTCATAAACCACATTTGCGCCATCGAGTCTGAAGCCTTGAGGCAAGTTGTCCAAGCCCATGGGCTCGGTTTTGAACTTGTTCTTGTTGGGCACGGCGAACTCGAAATAGATGCTGTCTTCCTTTCGCTCCAACTCGTTACCCTCGGCATCTACGTATGTACCCGTCAGACCTCCCTCGTAGCCTTCCTTGTCGTAGAGTGTGAAGGCTCGGTTAAGCTGGAGGTAATCGTTGGGATTTCCCCATCTGCAGTAGCTGTAGCTGTCCCAGAGCAGTCCGTAGCCCTTGTTGCTCATCACGAAAGGAACGCTGACCTTGGTGTTGTACTGGAAAAGTTCCTCGTTGACCCCTTTGTAGTTGTAGTCTTGCGTCTGGTGCTGTCCGAGTCCGTAGAAAGCCTCGTCGTCGGGGCTGTCGAACTGCAGGTGCCATGACCATCCGTTACGTTCCTTGTTAGACAGTGTGCCCACTCCAATCTCTCTTTCAGGCACCACAAACGGTTTGAAGGTCTTGCCGTCGGTTTGGGTCTCAGCCAGTACCACCTTTCCGTCTTTGAAGAACTCGATGCGTCCCGACTGCCGATTGATGACCGCAGCTACCTTCTTGGTTGAGATTTTGACGGTGGTGTCGCTCTCCTCCACCTTGAAATCCACTTGGACATGCTGTGGCACAACGATTAGGCTCTCCTTCTTTCGGGGTAAGGCATCCTCCGCTGTGGCCTGCACGCGTATGATGTCGTCGTTGATTACTTCGAGCCTTACAATCTTGGCTCCGTTCTCCTGTGGATTGTCCACCTTCACTGTCACACTGTTGCCCGAAGTACTCACATCTGGTGTACAAGCACCCAATGCGAACACCAGCATCACTGCGGACAACATCGTCATTGTTTTGTTCTTCATATCAGTCGTTTTTGTTGTTTTTGCAACTTTGGGTTATTTCTGCAAATTTAGTATAATTCTTCCAAATACTTGGACATTCATGTTTCCAAAATATGCATGATTTGTTAACAAAGACATCTTAGCAGACAAATAAATCATTAAGAGTTCTCAACGTAAGGATTTTAGGTGCTAGCTTGTTAGCTGCTAGTTATATTTTTATTATGGAAACAACTTATAACAACAAAGAACAACAGGATATCCCTGGCGGGATAGGAAGGAGCCGCCGCGGACGCGACGGAACAACAAGGCACAACATGCAATGGGTTTTAGCTGCTGGTGTTTCGCAGGCTGGCAGCCTGCGTACCCAGCAATGAGTTTTTGAAAACATGAATGGCCATGAATTGGTTATGAATTATCCATAAATTTTCATGTAAGGCAAAGCTGGTCGTAAAGTTCGTAGGAAGGAGGTGATTTGCATCCGCGGCGGTCGCCACGGATGTATGGCTCTACGGACTAAAGGACATGAAGGACTTAAAGGACGGCCGCAAACGCGGCCGGGGGACTGGCATTGGGAAACAACTATTCACAACTATAAACAACATGATATCCATGCAGACGGAAAGAGGCCGTCGCTCGCGACGGAACAACTGGGCACAACAAACTATGGATTTTAGTTGCTGGTGTTTGTTTCGCAGGCTGGCAGCCTGCGTACCCTGCAATGAGATTTTGAAAACATGAATGATAACAACAGGGCACAACGGAGGGGAAAAAGTGGTGGTGTCAAATGTTTCATGTTAAATGTTAAAATGAGGGCAGATATGCAGAAACTGTATTGATATGCACGAGAATGGGCGGTTTTGGGGGTGTTTTCCGTATTTCCATGCAATGTTATATGCAAAAATGTCATGGGGGGCATGACATTATGAAACATGGTCAAGGATTATTGTTAGCAAGTCTTCCTGTGGAGACAGATGTCGTCACTTTCCAAGGCAACTATAGTCCAGTGAGAGATTGGTCATGCTGATGATTACACCCGCCATGAAATGGCGGGGCACAGCGCTCAAAGTAGGGTGGATTATATAGGTAGATGGAGGACTCTTTCCCCTTAGATGGGAGATTCAAGGGTGCAACACCCCACCCCTGCCCCTCCCCTTAAATGGGAGGGGAGTCGATGGAGCCGTACGTAGCCTTTCCCCTTAGATGGGAGGGGAGTTGATAGAGATGGGGGACCCTGTCAGGACAGCGGCTTATATTTAAGGGGATGTGCGGACGCCGAAGGGGGTGCGGGAGTTGGAGTTGATGAGTCGGGTGGCCTGATGACTGTTGAAACGAGTGGGTGCGGTGATGAAGTCGGGGACATTGAAGGAGAGGAAACGCTCACGATAGAAACGGCGGGGATTGCGCTGGGGCAACATAAATGGTTTGCTGACCTTCCCCTTGGCATCGATGTGGCAGAAATAGGGACGGGTGAAGAGGCCATCGTCGCGACGGGAACTCAAGACGAGCCAACGGGAGTTTGTACTCCAGTTGTGGAACGAATCTGTTTCCTTGGAGTTGGCTTCATCCATGGGGCGGCTTTGACTTGTAGCAAGGTCGAGAAGATAGAGGTCAGCCTCATGATGCCAGATGCTGAACTGTCCGTAGTCGGAGAGGGTGTAGCAAAGGAAACGACCGTCGTAGGAGGGACGGGGGAAGGATACCGACTTATGTAGTGCCTCGGCATTGACGATGGTGTCTATACGTTCGCCATAGTTTCCCGTCTCAGGGTCGAAATCGATGCGGCAAAGATTGTAGCGGATGGAGTCGAGCTGATGGCTGCCTTCGGGGAGTGCGCGAGCCGCACAGAAATAGAGGGAACGGCCGTCGGCAGAAAAGACGGGATAAGTCTCATAGACTGAGTCTTGCTTGAGAAGTGGCGACAGCAGCAGTTCGTTCTTTTCGACGTCGTAGACTTGTAGGTCGGAGGCATCGTCAAAGACCTCGATGCGGTTACGACCAGCACTGTGGAAAAGTTGGTTCGTGGTGTTGGTAGAGTAAGCGATATAGCGGCCAGAGGGATGCCAGTAGGGATAGACACAAAGGCCGAGTGTCTGGTCGGTCTTCGTGTTGTAAGCGATGAAAGGGCCATTGTTGTGCCGAAGCAGTGTGGCACCATGTGCGCCACGGATATGAAGACTCATATCGGCGGCATTGCCCCGGTTGAAGCTGTGGCAGTTGACGCACCCCTCAAACTGTGTGTTCTCAATCAGCGGCCGTTCGTCGAAGGAGGAGAGGTCGCGTTCGTAAATACCCATCTTGCTCCACACCTCGTAGCCAGGCTCAATCAGACGGTAGCAGATGCCGTAGTCGATACTGTCGGTGCTGACGTAAATCGAGAAAGGGCGATAGGTGTGCCAGCCATCGTCATACTTGGCCGAAACGGTGACGGTGAGCGAATCTCCAGGGTTCTGGGAGAGGAGTGTATGCCAGTCGTCGATGTCGAAGTCGGTTGATTCCTCTCCTTGGCTGTGGAGGTTGTGTCCGTGGCTGTCAGTAATGACGGCATCAATACGCAATGCCGTCTCGTCAGCCATATTGAAACAGAGGGGAGCAATATTGACAGGTATGGTCACCCCGATATAGTCGGGATAGATATGGGGCAGACTGGTCTCCTGGTTTGCATCGCTGACCGTTTCATTGGTGCAAGCAGCACAGAACAGCAAAGAGAGCAGTATGTACAAAATCTTTTTCATCGCTTAATAGAAGTGAATTGGTAATAAGTCTCGCGGTCGCCCGTCAGCAGACAGTAGGCCAACAGATATTCGTAGGCAAGCCGGTTGTCAGTGTTACTGAGGAAAAGGCTCTGGAGCATCTGTGAAGTCGTATGGTCGCTGAAATAAAAATCATCTTTATAGGCGAACTGTCGGAGGCGTCCGTATTCAGGATGCTTGGCTATCGCCTCCTCATTGCCCAGCAGCGACAGCGTTTCATTGGCCCAGTCGCTGTAGAAAAGGGTTTTCTGCAACGCCATGAGATATTTACGCGCCACTTCGTAGTCGCCGTTGATGAGGTTAGTCTGAGCCAGCCGCTTGTAGCACCGTGCGCTTTTCTGGAAGTCGAGAATGGCCTCCTGTGCTTCGAAAACCGTTCGTTGTGCGACATTGACCATCCCCAACTGATAGAACACCTCGGCAGTAGGCAACGGACTGATAGCATCGCGCTCCACCGTAGGAAAAAGCCCTGAGATGCCGTTCTGGTTGTACTCGAACAAATGGTCGGTTAGCAATCCGTGCATGGCCAAGGCCAGATTCTGGACTGTCACTCCAATGGGGTTGTTAGGTTTTTCGGCATTGACCGTGTCGAGTATGCGGTTCCATTGCTGGTGACGAGCCATGAAGTCGTATTGCATCACCTTTTCCGCTTTGAAATTGGAGTTCTTCCAGACAATCCACCCCATTCCGGCAATGACAACCACAAACGAGCAAAGCGCCACGACAATACGATGGGAGGCATTGGCCCAGCGGTGGAGGGCACGGGCGATGAGTGTGAGGACGAAGATGGACAGAACTGCTACCCAAAGGATAACAGGAAAAACTGTCGGGTATCGGTGGTAATGTATGCCGAACCATAGTTTGTCGGCTGGTACAGGAAGATAGAATGACAGCAGGATAGGCAAAAGCGCCAAGAGGACGAACAGTCCATAATACCATGAAAGGCGTTTAGGAGCCTGGAGGAGGAAGAACAGGATACAGACGGGGCCCGCCATCCAGTAAAGGACAGGAATGGCGATTATGAGCAGAATGCGACGTGTCCAACCGCATGGCAAATGGTCGAATGCCCAGCTAGCGAGGAGTGAGAGCAAGACAGCCCATACTCCACCTAAGAGCGCATTCTCATCGAGCAAGAAGAGCCAAAGGAGGCATGAGGGCACAAAACTCAGTCCATAAAGCCTTCCCCAAGAGGCCAATCGGAGTGTGAGGAGTTGTACCGCTGAGAGCAGGACGCTGATGATTAGCGCTCCCACCCATGCAAAAAGGAAAAACTGTGTGCAGAAGCGTCCCAACAGGTCGGCTACGCCACCTGGCAGTTTCACTATCTCCCACATATAGTTGCGGTCGAAGAGAAAAAGTTGATACTGCTCCTGATAATGCAGGTGATGCGGATAGGCCATTCCGAAAAAGAGGAGAACAGCCACACCGAAAAGGAGGGTGAACATAGCCATTGACCATTGACCATGGACCATTGACCATTGGCTTCGCTCATTCATATTTTTGAACATTGAACATTGAACATTGAACATTGGCTTCGCCTAAAATGCTCACGCTCGGCATAGCTTGAACAAGTTCGGCTCTGCCCTCACTTAATCGCATTTTTGACCATGGACCATTGACCATGGACCATTGAACATTGGCTTCGCTCATTCATATTTTTGACCATTGACCATTGAACATTATTTGTTAAAGTTGGGAGTCACTGAAACACACGGCTGAACTCATCAACACTGATATGGACAGGTTCGACCATGAACTCAGGACGGTTGTAGCTCTTGAGTAAGAAGGTATGGTGCTCGGGGTCTTCCTGTGGCAGGAGGAATGCCTTTTCGGCCTTTCCATTGTGGAAATAGGAAAAATAGACCCTGCTGTAGTTGTTGTCGTCGCGACGGCTGGCACACATGATCCAATGTCCGTTGCTCGACCATGAGGGGTAGCTATCAGGAAAGCCGTCGCTGTTCAATTTTGTGAGGTCGATGTCCGAAGGTGTTTCATCGTCGAGCGGCATGCAGACGATGTCCGCTTCACGATGCCAGATATGGAAACAGCCGTAGTGTCCCTGTGCAAAGAGGAGGTAGTGTCCGTCGGGGCTGATGCGCGGCAAGGTGGCACTCATGTCGTGTGACGCTGCATCGTAGACGAGTTCCTCCTCACCGAAGCCTCGTGTAGCCAGGTCGAAAGTACGCCGGTAGATGTTGTATTGTATCTTTTGATAGTAGGACCTGATGTCTTTGTCGCGCAGTTCTTCTGGAAGGGGAACGGACTTGCAGTAGTAAAGGTATTTGCCATCGGGCGACCAAGTGGGATAGACCTCCAGGAGTGTGGAGTCGTTGCAGACGACCATCACGGAGTCGGTCGCCACATCGTAGAGTATCAAGTCGCTTTCCATATCATAAACCTCTATTTTGTTGGGATTGAGCGTATGGAATCCCTGCCGTGTCTTGTCGGTCGAGAAAGCGATGAGTTTAGCTGTAGGATGCCATGCGGGATAGACTCCGGAAGAGATGGTATAGTCGCGTTTGAGATTGACCTTGGAGACTTTTCCGTCGTTGACAATGACTGTTCCGGCATTAGAGATACGCACATGAAAGAGCATGTTGTCGGTCTTGTAGTTCTGATAGCTGTGGCAGTTGATGCACTGTCCTTTTTCCCTGTCGATGCTGGTCATCTTGTTGTTGAAAATCTGTGTCTCCTCGAAGGAAGTGATGTTTCGCTGTGCAATTTCCATGAAGTTCCATGCCACGTAGGAAGGTTCGATGAGTCGATAGGACAGGTATTCGTCGATGGGTTCTTCAGCCACATGTATCTCGAATGGACTGAACGACAGCCATTCACTTTTCTCGTTCCCGTGCTCCGCTCCCGTGGTCTTTCCCCAGACCTCGACCTTGATGCTCTTTCCCTTGGCGGCAATGAGTATTTCGCGCCATTCGTCCTCGGGTATCTGCACCTTCACTCCAGCGCCATAGGTCAGTAGTTTTCCATCGGGTGTGGTGATACGAGCCACACATTCCGAATATTCGCCAGCAGGGAGCATGAAGTTGAGTGGCGCGATATTGCAAGGTACGGTGACATTGCAATAATCGGGGAAGATGGCGGGCAGGCAGTTGGTCTCTTTGGATGAATCAGGCACGTCGGGATGATAGGCACACGACGAGAAGAGCAACGTGACTGCCACCAAGAACTGAAAATAGGAGCGAATATGTCTTTTCATTGTTTTTCTTATGATTGAACTTCGTTGTCTTTCCTTTCAGCTATATTAGAATATTGCCTTCCGAAGTAATAATAATACCAGTATGTGTCTCCCCATTCTCCGCCCATTTCTCCAGCAACTGTTCCAATGGTCTTACCTGGCTTCACCAGTCTTGCCAGCGTTTCGCAGAACTGTTTGTAGCGATTGTAAACAGTTTCTTCTACTGGAATCATCATGCGCTTTTCTTCTGGGAATTTGTCTATAAACAGGATATAGGCCTCCTGCGCATGCACAGGAAAGTCCTCGTCTATGTGCTTCATCAAATAGTTACGTAACGATGGCCAGAATCGATGTGAGTCACAACTTATCATGGCGTAGAACAAAGCCTGTTCTGAAGCCAGTTTGCTATCGGTCTTGTACCAGAGGCTGATGCTATTCACAAGATAGCTGTCACTGTTCTCAACACCTGTGAGTTCATCGGGATAAGAAGCTTGCAGTTCCTTCACTTTCTCAGAAACGGGAGCCGGTTGCCAGTCGGCGTAGAAAGGACAATGGCGGAGGATGGTGGTATATCGTTCCACCAGTTTATCATCTTCTTTTGCCAATGCACAACGTGCGAGCATCTTGAGATAAAGAGGTGAGAAACCTTTTTGTATGGCATTTTCAAAATTCAAGCGGACGGCTTCATTCGTCATGCCGTAATTGTAATAGGCCAAAGGTGATGATATTTCCAGAAAGCCGACGTGAATCGTATCGGGATTATAGACTGGAAAACTAATGTTACCACTTTTAAACGAACAATCGAGCAGTCCCCCTTCATTCATCAGAGCAATATTCTTGAGAAAAACCATCGTGGTTGTCGGCCTGGGGTTCTCGGCAGCCATATTGAGTACTTCCTTCCAGTTGTCGTCGTAAGCGTAGCGCACCATACGCATCTCCTTGAGGTAGTTCTGGTCGCGGAACATGAGCGAGAGGGTGAAGATGACACCAACGGCAGCACACAGCACGGGCACGAACCACTTGGTCAGGTATTTACTACAGAGGGGAATAAGCACAGTGACAACGCCAAGCACCCAAAACGGTAAGGAAAGGCGGTCGCAGGAATCGAGCGGAGTGATGAATCGGGGAAATCCCGCAAAGAGGACTTCGTCGGATTTCAGATTCGAATAGAGCAGAGTGCGCCATGTGCTGGCCGTGAAGCAGAGCAGGAAGAGTGCCAGCAGCTCCCGCCAGGAAGGTTTCTCGGTCAGGGCAAGACTGATAACGAAAAGCAGGGCAAACCACCCGAGTACTGGATATGCGCAAAGGGCAAGGAGATACCATGCGAGGTGCCATCGGCGTGGTGTGGCCCGCGCCACCCACAAGAGCAGCAGCATGAGGAGATAAGCCACAGACTGTGAGAACCAATAGCCTTTTGGGGGATAGATATAAATCCAATAGCCAAGATCGACGACTGAGGTGAGCAGACAAGCGATTGGCAAAAGCATGAGCGCAACAGCTGTTCCCTTTAATCGGAACGCCTTGGTTCCCACCCAGCCTATCAGTATCCAAACCAGCATCATCACCACAGAGCCAAAAGCCGGCTTACAGAAGAGCAGTGTGAGCCATGCCCCCACATATTGCATCAGTCCGAAGGGTTTCGACATGAGGGAATGTAAGAATGTAGCCCCGTAGAAGAATTCGGAGCGGTCGTGCGCTGTATAGAACACCTCCTGGTTGATGTATAATGCATATACAACAAACGAAAAGAAAGCTACCAGACTTACATAAAGGATGATATCGGACAGTTTGCTCGTTTTATTCATTTTCTCCATAAAGGGCTGACTCAATCAAATGAGTCAGCCCTAATAATTCTACCTAAAAGGTATGATTAATACTCATAGTAGCAAGCCTTGATTCTGATTCTGCCTCGCGTCATCAAGAGGTCAAGGTCTTTACCATCACCACCATCATCTGAGGAAGCACACTCCTTAGCCATATCTTCGGTAATGTCAAGTTCCCAATATCCTTTAGTAGGAACAACATCCTCTGCATAAACAGAGCTCCACCAACCGTTCATCACGCGCATAGTCAGACCGTAATCATCGCCCCAGATGAACTTGCCTTCTTCAGTATCTGTGACTTCAAAGACGAGTGTCTTGTGTCCAAAATAGGTTTCCTTATCAAGATACGGGAAATATTTACCTTCAGCACTGCTGAAACGACCAGCTCCAGCGTCTCCAGCCTCGAGCCAGAATGGAGGTTGTTTCACAGGATCCTCACCATAAATCCAGAATTTCTTGATGGGGTCAGTTTCCACCTGGCAGTTGATGGGGAAATCAGCCGTAACTTCAGTACCATCAGGGCAAAGACCAGTGAGGGTGACAACATACTCACCGACTCTCATCTTCTTTCGAGCATAGTTGCCGATCATATCTTTTCCAGCAATAGTCCACTTAGCGTTCACAGGAGCAGAAGTAGAACAGGTAACGATGTTACCATTCTGTCCATTAGCATCCTTGTCAACAGTAACTGTGGACTTTGCCAACAGTTCTTCTGCGGAGATGTGCCCGCCATTGCCGAAATCCTCATGAACAGGATCGCAGGCTACCAGCGCACATACTGCGGCAAAAAGCAAAAATATCTTTTTCATATTGATTACTTATTATTACATTAATAAAGAGTCTTATATTGTGTCTCAGGATTAGCAGCATCCCAACCTGGATTCTGCTTCAACTTACCATTCATGAGGTTAATCTGTGCCTGAGGCTTAGAAAGGAAGCCGTTGGTGTCGATGTAACGCTTGGTCCAAGAGCAGGTCATGTGTTGCATTGATCTCTTGTTGCCCGTGTCTCCAGTCACAACAATTTTCTTGCCAGACTGAGCCTCGAGTGCCTTAGGCGCGTAAGATGTTTCGCTTGGCTTATTACCAGTCCAACGTCGCATATCGTTGAAACGAACACCCTCGAAAGCAAGCTCCCAACGACGCTCGTCCTGAACAGCCTTCAGCGAGTAAGCAGTCTGCGGAACACCAGCACGCTTCTGCACTTGGTTCATGTAAGAAGCATCTCCTGTGAGCTCAGTAGCCATGAGCAGCACGTCAGCGTAACGCATGAGGTAGAAATCCTCGAAGTGGTCGCCCTGCATCTTGTTATCGAGCGAGCTACCCGTATAACCCTCACACATGCTCCACCAACTGTCGTTGTTGGCAGCACAAGCGTCGAGATTGACTTCGGCGTACTTCTTCACAGAGTATCCAGACTCCTCGCAGTCGTCCTTCTCGTAGGTGTAGTTGGCAAGTTCGTTATCAAGGTCAATCAAAGAACCGAGTTTACGGATATCCGTATAATTGCCAGATTTCTCAGCACTCGTCCAGTCATCCCAGATATTGCAAGAAGGAGTACCCTGTCCCCAACCCTGGTTGAACGGATAAGTGAAGTTACGGTCACCGTTCTGTGCTGTAGAACCGTTACGAAGTCCCCAGAATACAGAGATGTAGTTGGAGTACATACGCTGTGCGTTATAAGTGCCGCCAATCGCCCACTTGGAAGCGTTCATGAACTGAATCTGGAAGATTTCCTCGGTGTTGCCGTTACCCATACCAGGCTGGTCGAAGCAGTTCTCACGCTTCATGTCCTTGATGAACGCATAACCGTGTCCTGTTCTGATTGTATCCTTCACGACATTTCCGTTCTCGTCTTTGGATTCTTTGATTTCGACGATACCGCCGCCGTCCTGAGTCTCTTGCCAGAGGAGGCTGTTGGAGTACTGCCAGAGTGAACGGAAGTCCTCGCAGAGTTGGTAGCCACCATTGTTGATGACGTCCTTAATTCCATCTATGACATCAGCCTTGGACAGTGTGCCTCCATCGCATCCTTCCTGTTCAAGAAGTTGAATAGTGGCATCGCCAGAAGCGAGCTCGCCTACATTCTTATAGAATCCAGCCCAGAACATCCATGCACGTGCAAGGAAAGACTCAGCAACGAACTTGTTGGCATGACCAGAGTTGGACTTGTCGGTGCTCATGAGATTCTTTGCAGAAACGAAGTCAGAAATAATCTGTGGGTAGATGACTTCTTCAGCGCTGACTTCCTCTTCCATATCAGCCGTGATGGTAGTAGAGGTAATGAGAGGCACATCTCCGAACAACTGAGTAAGCCAGAGTGTGTAGAGACCACGCATGAAGTAACCTTCACCAAGGAGTTGGTTACGCTGTCCCTTCTGTCCTTCGCTCCAAGGAACATTATCAATGGTCTCGATTTGGTTGTTGGCACGGGAGATACCGCCATAGAGGAGTACGAAAGCTTGTTCATACTGGTTGACATTCATCTCAACGAGATGATGCAGAGACTTCACTTTGTTGTCCTGAAGACCACCACTGCCGAAGCAGTCGTCCGACATGACTTCCCACCAGAAGAAAATATTCTGGTTATCGGAGTCGCCGCCACCGATGGTATTCATGATACTGTAGGTTGCCGCATTCAAAGCCTCAACGTCTGCGGGTTTACCGGGGAACGTAGCCTGAGTCATCTCAGTGACACGTGGGTCAGTGTCCAACATGTCGTTACAAGCGGTAAACATAGTAGCTGATAAAACAGCTAACGATGATATAATTAATTTCTTCATATTATTAAGTCGAATTAGAATTTGATATTTGCACCAACCAAATATGTACGAGCGGGTGGGTAAAGACCCAGGTCAATACCAGAAGCCCATGATTCTACACCACCTGCTGAGCCCACTTCAGGATCGAGTCCTTTGTATCCAGTGAAAGTGCAGAGGTTCTGAGCCTGAACATAGAGACGGAGCTGCTGGAATGGGCAGTTCTTCCAAATATTCTTGAAGTCGTAGCCGAGTGTGACAGTCTTGATCTTGAAGTAGTCGGCATCCTCCATATAGCGAGTGGAAACCCAGATGGTGTTGGGATGACCTGTAGCGGAGATACGTGGCTGTGAGTTAGATGTGCCTTCTCCACACCAACGGCTGAGGATAGAAGTGTCGTAGTTCTGGTAAGGTGTATCACCGAATGAGCGATAAGAGCGCATAATCTGCATGCCGAAGGCACCAGCGCCGCTTACAGAGAAGTCGAGTCCCTTCCATTCGAAACCGAGGTTAACACCGAGTGTAGCGGCTGGATTAGGATTACCGATGCGGTGACGGTCGCACAGATCGCCTTCAGCGAAAGTGATGACGCCATCATGGTTCCAGTCGTCCCAGATGCAGTCGCCAGGCTGTGCACCGTCCAAAACAGGCTTACCAGCTGCGATAGCGGCGTCGATTTGTTCCTGGTTCTGCCAGATACCGCTGTAAGACATGCCGTAGAAATAGCCGACGGGCTTTCCTTCCTCAGCACGGAAGATGTACTCAGTACCCTGAGAGAGAACGCCGCCACTACCATTGATATAATGGTTCTCGTTGGCGATGCGTGTTACCCTGTTCCTGTTGGTTGCAAAGTTAACGCCTACGTTGTACTTGAAGTCTTTGTTGATCTTGTCTTTCCAAGCGACAGCGAGTTCGACACCAGTATTCTGGATGTCACCACCATTGATGTAAGCTGGGTTTGTACCCTGGATGGCGATACGTGGAGCCACGATGAGCCAGTCCTTAGTGGTCTTCATATACCAGTCGAAGTTCACTTCCAAACGGTTGTTGAGGAAACGAGAGTCGAAACCAACATCCCACTGCTCAGAAGTCTCCCAAGTCAGGTCGGGGTTAGGCACGATATTAGAGTAAGCACCAGTATGCGGTGTACCAGCCACTGAAGTATTCATGTCGGAACCGAACTTGTAACCACTGTCGCCAGCAGTACCAGACATAGCGATTGTAGCCAGATACTGGTATTTAGGAATACGGTTGTTACCGTTCTGACCCCAAGATGCGCGGAGTTTGAAGAAGTCCATGAAGCTCTTAGCTCCTTCCATGAATTTCTCGTTAGTCATGACCCAACCTACAGATACAGATGGGAAAGCACCCCAGCGGTGACCGTCGTTGAAGATGCTAGAGCCATCATAACGAAGTGTTGCTGTAGCCATATATGTTTCGTTCCAGTCCCAGCTCAGACGTCCGAACCAAGAAGCGAGATACTCTTCGTCGTTGGGGTCGCCTGACAGTGAAATATCGGGAAGGTTATTCAGCTTGAAGTTGGAGAGCCATGCAGAATCCCACCCCTTGAGTGTAGCGAGCTGGTCGCCAAAGACCACCTTATTATCTCCACTGAGGTTGGCGCTCCATCCTGTGCTCTGGTAACTTTGACCTACCATAGCGCTGATCTTGTGACCAGAGAAGACAGGAGACTCGTAAGAGAGTGTGTTCTCAATTGACCAGTTATTGCTGATCCATGTGTTCTGGTGAGCTGTATATACATTCTTCGACTCTGTACCAGAAGCAGGAGAACGAGGTTCAGTGTAATTACGATATGCTCCGGTATTCCAGCTATAGTTGAATTGTGTACGCCACTTGAGGCCCTTGATGGGCTGAATGGTCAAGAAAGCAGTAGCATTGACATTGACGTTGCGGCTCTGTGCCAAAGAATTGAAACCACCATGTGTGAGGTTCTCCCAAGGGTTGTTGAACATCACAGGGTTCCAGCCCAGTCCGTATTTAGGTGTGCCGTCAACTTCCTGGAAATAATAAACATCGCCATTGTCTCCGAACTGAGGCAGCATAGGATTGGTTTGGAGCAAGCTGTGGATGTAGCTCCAGTACATACCGTCCTCAGCCAAGTCGTGGCTCTTGTTGTAGCCGATAGACACGTTCTCACCGAGTGTGATGGCATCGAAGTCCTTTACTCTGAGGAGCACATGGTCGCTGTTCATACGGATGGTGTGGCGCTTGTAGTAAGAAGCCATGTCGGCACCCATGATACCTTCGTTGCCAGTAAAGGTATAAGATAATGCGAATTTAGAACGGTCAGTACCACCAGTCATGGTCAATGAGTGGTTGTTCTGGAAGGCATTCTTGTTGGTGAAAGCATCCCACCAGTCAGTGCCTTGCCAGCCCTCATTCACTCTGTCGAGGATATCCTGTGGCACGTAGCCAGCCCAATCCATCTTTTGACCATTGGTGTTGAAGGTGTACTCGTCCATAATGGTCATATACTGCTGGGCATTGAGCAGCTGCGGACGCTTGTAGACGTTAGACCAACCCAAAGCGCCATTGTAGGTGAGCTCGATTTTACCAGCCTTACCCTGACGAGTAGTAACGAGAATCACACCGTTAGCAGCACGAGCACCATAGATGGCAGCCGATGCGGCGTCCTTCAAGATGTCGATGCTCTCGATATCGGCGGGGTTGATTCCAGACAGGTCGCCGCCAGCCACACCGTCGATGACATAAAGAGGAGAAGAGTCACCGATGGTACCGATACCACGGATGAACACCTTGAATCCCTTACCAGGCTGTGTAGAAGACTGTGTAATCTGTACACCTGGCGTAGAAGAAGCGAGAGCTCCGAGGGCGTTGGTGGTGTTCTGCATGGCGATGTCCTCGCCCTTGACCTGGATGGTAGCACCGGTAACCAGTTTTTTCTTCTGCGTACCGTAACCGATCACGACCACGTCGTTGAGAGACTCAACATCTTCTTTCAGGGTAACCTGGATGTTGCTACGGCCATTGACACGTACTGTTTCCGTGACAAAGCCTAGATAAGAGATTATCAGCGTGGCGTCGCTAGCCGCATCCACACTGAACTTACCATTCAGGTCGGTGACATCACCAGTTCTGGTACCTTGCACTTGCACTGCCGCACCAATGACCGGCTCACCAGCCTCATCAGTAACTGTTCCGTTGACCTTCTGCGCATTCATCCCAAGAGGAATCATGCAGAGCAGGAACAGCACTGCGAACGTCTTTTGTAACTTTTTAAAGTTCCACATAGTTGATAAGTTAAAGTTGATTGATAATGATAGTTATTAACTGTTTTTCTTACCTATTTTAAATATACGCAGAGTATTCATCAGCTCAATTCATAGCCTCCACAGGCTCATCATTCATCAGTTTAATCCATAATTGCCACAAATTTAACAAGTAATAAATAACAAAAGTTTATTTTTGCGTAACATGGTTATTAAAAATTGATACAAATGTCAAGAATGTTTCATTATAACAGTTTACATGTTTCAAATTCACAAGTATTTGGATTTTTTAGATGTTTTTCGCTGGAAAAACATTTTCGTACGTCACATAAGGCAGCTTTGGAGGCATAATAGCAGAGTGGAAATTCATGAGCATTCATCCACATTCTTTCTTCCAAACAAACAGATAGTCATGAAAAATGATTAATTTTGTAGGCCTGATGATTGGGAGGAGTTAGAGACTTCTTCTGATATCGGATATGAAAATGACTTTATTATTCACTAATCATTACCAATCAAAATGAAAAAGACAGTATTTATTATTTCGATGTTGGCTTTGATGAGTTGCGGTGGCAATACCACCTCCACTAAGCCAGAGAACGGCACAGCGACAGAGGACACGACAACAGCTTCAGTGGCCCCAGAACCAGAGACTGTGACAGAGGCTGTATCGCAAGACGAGATTGATGCCAAAAAGGCATTCGTTGAGAAATTCTATGCCGACTGGGATGATTTGCTGGACTATGACTACGTAAAGAAATTCATCACTCCGAAAATGCTTCAGCAATTGAAGGATGAATATGACTATGACTGTGATGGCGAATGTCTGGCCACATGGATATTCTTTTACGAAGCAGGCGGTGATACTGGTGGAGAGATATCACGTAGTGTAGAGGCACAAGACGGGAACCACTTCTTGGTAGTCAACAAGTATGATAACGAAGATTACAGTGTGGTGCTGACGGTTATCAAAGAAGGCGACGAGTATAAGATTGATGAGATTGACAGACCTTAAGTAACGTGAATTCGGCGAAACTCATTTATGATTTTTCATGTAAGGCAAAGCCTTTTTGTAATTTTCATGAATTCATCGAACTGACGTTAGATTATTTGGAAACAACTTATCACAACTTTAAACAACATTATCCCTAGCGGGATATAGGGAAGAGCCGCCGCGGACGCGACGGAACAACTAGGCACAACAGGCTGGTCGGATAGTTCGTTGGGCAAGGTAATTTGCATCCGCGGCGGTCGTCACGGATGTATTCATCGAACTGAGATTAATTAGGAATTAGGCGTCAGACTCAACTTTAGCTTTTGAACCTGACGCCTAAAATATGCTATTGAAAAACCTAGTGAATCATATTGACGTCGCGAATTTTTTGTAGGATGCCGGAAGCCCATTCAGGCGTACCGGTTTTCTGGTAACGATAGTTTCCCGTGGGAGACGGGGTGAAGATGGTCTCGGCATTAGGTGTTATGGTGACGGTTCCACGCTCAGAGAGGTTGAACAAGGCATCTCCCTCAACGGCATGAATGACAGCCAATGGATCCCACATTTTCTGACCAGTATTACAGTTGCAATTCATATAAACCTGCTTGATGGGGTGGATGTCGGTCCAGGAGATGTCGCTGATGACTTGCTCGGGAACATACTCTATGGC
>JAFXVU010000046.1 GCA_017534705.1 Bacteroidaceae bacterium | reverse complement strand
GCTCCGTGTCGCAACGGACGACGTAGGCCTTGAACCAGATGGTCTCGTCCTTGAAATAGCCCGTGTTGTCGAGGTGCAGATAGACCTTCTCCTGAGGGTAGTACTGGTTGAAGTAGAGCACATGATTGAGACAGTCGAGCATACGCTCTGATTCTGAGCCTAGCTCCTGGGCGTAAGTGCAGACACTCAGGCAGAGGAATAGCAACATGTATATGCAGGTCAGTCGTTTCATAATCATGTGTTGTTAAAATTCCCAATCATCTCTTATCGTAGAATTGCCCTACTCCATCACATAGTTGTCATATATCTCCTTGGCACTGTTGATAAGGTATGGATGGGTCAGTTCTTTCTGTATTGCCTCAAGCGGTTCAGTAGTGTTCAGTTTCTTGAATCCGTTGCTGCTTAGTATTTTATACATCTGGTAAACGTACATGGCTTGAGCGATGTTGGTAAGGCCATTCCACCCTGTAATCTTATTCAGTGCATCACTCTGTTCATGAAGAATCTTCACTTCCTTCTCTGCCACGGACAGATCCTTGTGGTTCGCATAGACATCCTTGCGGATTTGCTCGAAGACAGGAGGAGTCCTGCTGTATGCCCCCATATAATAAGTGTTGCAGAGATAACCATTATTGTAGGGTTCCAGTTCCTTTAAGTACGACAAGTCCACCAAGGCGTTCAGACTGTCCAGATTCTCAAGAAACGGCAGGTCTTTCTCTTCGCGTAGAATGTTCTCACGCTCGATAGCCTTCTGGTTGACATACGACATGCCGTCAGTATAGGAGAAGAGCAAGTCGTCCAAATACAGCCTGGCTTCAGTGTCGCTGAATCCGTCATGCCAGATGATGTATCTGGCCAGTTTCTTGTTCTTCTCGTATGTCTTCCTTATATCATCACGTCCTTTTTCCAAGTCGTCGGCTTGGACGGCCTCGTAAGAAACTCTCTTGATGATGTTATAGGCATAGTTAGTGTAGCGGAGATTGTCAGGGCGTCCGTCGAGATTGTTCACCTCCACGCACTTGTGCTTGTCGAGGTCGAAGTTGATCTCAAGGCGGTCGCCGGGACGTGCGTAGATGTTCCATGCAAGGTCGTGCATCTCTTCCATGTTATCTCCCTCATTGAGACTGAAGAAGGAGAGCATTCCCGGGTGGTCGGCGGCGAACGAAAGATGGAATGTACCGCCGTCACTAATGGAAGCATACTTGTCGTAGCGGTCTTGGTCGGTGTAGAGATGGAGGTATTGGCAGAAGATTTTCTTGCCATTCAGCCTGTTGTCGGGAAACTTGCCCGTGATTTCAATCCTGCCAGGTCGGAATACGCTCTGGTTGGTCTCATCCTCGCTCATCTTGTATTCCCTATCGGAGATGTCGATAGTGACGGATGGGTCATGCAGGCCAAACACCACTCCGTTCCCTCCATTGTAAAAGTCAATACACCGTGTGTTTCTGTTGACGCAAGGAGCGAAATGGAGGGCATGTGTCTTGCCTTTGTGTAAAACGGTCGTTTCCTGAATAGTTGCCTCGCCAGAAGCATGGAGTTCATGACGAATGCCTCCGTCCTCCACGATATAAGCCTTGCTGGATACCACAAAAGTATCGACCCCTTCCTTAGGACGGCATTCCACTATGGTCGCGTCATTTCCGAAGTTGATGCCAATCACTTCCATACCCTCAATGGAGGATGATGAATAGATGTAATCGGGGTTAGCCATCCGCACTTCCTGAGCGAGAATGTGGAGCGGGAATAAGGCGATTAACGATAAAAAGTGTCTTATATTCATAATTAAATGCTGTCTCTATAGTGATAACTCTGAGGAACTATATAACTTACATACACGTTTAACTGACTCTCTGTGTACTTCCAGTCAAGACTGTTTTCATCGAAGTAATACTGCCGATCTATTGTGAATGTCGCGCAGATGAATATCCCTGCCATTGCAAAAATACCTAAAAATTTCTTCATTTGTTTCATTTTACCATTCTCTTTTGATTATTGTTAATAATTTCGCCTCAAATTCAAGCGTTTCGGCTTCCGCTCCTTTTTTGTACAGTATGGTCTGATAATCATCTCATTCATTAGTGAGGAGCTTTCCGTCGGGTGTCATGCCCTCCACGCTGATGAACATCTCGCGGCAGGAGGAGTTGTTGTAGAACTCAACTTTCGCCTTGCCCTCGCTGTCTGTTTTCACATCGGGCTGCCAGTAGAGCGTACGTCGGAAGTCCTCCATCGGTGGAATGACAGAGTAGTCCTCCATCTGGAAGGTCTCGCACTCGCTGTAACCTTCGAAGTGCGTGCGTCGCAAACCTTTCTGCTTGAAGTAATACTTGGGATGAGTATAGACAAACACAATAGCTGGATTGATGGCGAAAAGGTCATCCGAAATGATGAAACGCGAGAGGAAGTTCTTGTCGTCAGTAATATAGACAGACTTGATTTCGTCAATGAAAGTCGGTACTCCCACGATACCTTCAAACCCTGAATCATCCAAGAAACGAATTGTCCTTTTGTTATAACCAGTAATCATACAGAACGAATTATCGGCAATCCATACCACAGCCTTTCCCCTGTAAGTCAGCCCATCGCTATAGATTCCCTTCCCTTGCTTTGGTGGAATGGAGTCTTTCGGATTGGAGAGATTCATTTTTGACAAAATTTGTATTTTGACATCTTTTATCATTGGCTTCTCATACCCCTCGAACAGGTTGTTTTTTGTCTTGAGCCATTCCCCCACGGTCGGGACAATCTCGCAGCGGTCCTGGTAGAGTTCCACATCCGCATCTGCATCGTAGTACAGGTTCGCGTGCCGTCGTGCGTCCGTCTCGTCGAACCACTTGGCGGTGTTCACATCGCCTATCAGTCTCTTGGCCTTCACCGTCACGTTCTTCAATACGTGGTTTTGTTTGGTCATCAGGATGGGTGTCTCGTCTATCTCCATCAACGCACTGCGATAAACCTTACTGGTATCTACCTCCACCTGCCTTGTCTCGTAGGGTGACAGCCAGCGGCCATCAGGTGAGAAATTGCGATCAATGCCGATGAAATAGTCCTGTGCCTTGTCATCGTATTTCGATAACAACTGCAGGTTCCATTCTCCGTTAATCTCAGGCAAGGTGAAATAGTATTTCCCGTCCTCGCCCGTCGTGAACGACGCCTTCATGTTCTCGCCTTTACGGTTATACATGTAAGCGGTGATGTCCACATTTTCTACTGGAAGTTTCTTCTTTTTCGATCGTAGGTGGCCGTGAAGGTAGAGTTGGTTCTCGATGGGTTCGAATTTCTCCCATTCTATCAGTCCTGTCATCAGGTCCCAGTTGTAGCGCCGCCATCCCTGCACCATAGTGAGCAAGTCGGCTGCTTCACGGTGCTCTCGGTCGTCCGCCTCGAAATAGTATTCAGGATGCTCGATGTAGCCTTTGAGCTCCGACGAGAGCAGCATCCAGGTGTGCACATTGCCCTCCTTGCCTCCTGTGACAGTAGCGGCATCGACAGCGGAGAATGAAAGGGAGGCATTGGGAGTGGTTTGCAGTTCCATCTCGATTTTACCGCAGGGACGGAAGGCTGTCGATTTCACATTGACCTCCACCTCCTTGCCCTGCTTCTCTCTTGGGCAGATGAAGAAGAGCCGCTCAGCCAGCCGCATGCCGTTGCCTCCGAAAACGGTAATCTGGCTTACACCAGCGGGAAGCGTTGAACGGTTGTAGTTCTTTCTCCACCTCCCCTCCATCCTGAAGGTATCCACAGCGATGATGTCGCCCTTGTGCATCAAGACACAACCCATGAGCGTGCCTCT
>JAFXVU010000045.1 GCA_017534705.1 Bacteroidaceae bacterium | reverse complement strand
TTCCGATGCACGTTCATCGGTCACATGATGCTTGGACAGGGATTCCTGTGGATAGACCTGTTAGCCTACCTGATTGGCATTGCCATCATTTACAGTACATTCAGAGGCCTCGAACAAATCCCGTCATCCACCTCGAAGTAATCATCAAGTGTCAGAGATTAGTGGTATTCTCCAACCTCTTTGTTCTATTATTTTTGTTGCCATGTCTTGAATCTGAATATTTTGTGAAGTGCTTCATCCCAGTTTCCTGTAAAACAAACACCTCTGTCGTCAAGATAGATGTCCGCTTTCACCTTTCCCAATTCAGAACCCTTTGGCTGATAGGGATTGTAGTTGATGTAATCGAAATAGATATTATTCTTGCTTAAGAAATCCCTGAGTGCAGGTGTGTCGTTTCTCGTTGTGTAGATGATAATCATATAACCAGCTTCATGCAGTTGATGCGTCGCCTCACTGGCACCCGGGAGTACCTTGTCGAACACATCTATCCCCTGCCATCCTTTGGAGTAATCATGTATCACCCCATCGAAGTCGATACAAATAGATTTAGGCGGCGAGGAAATTGTTTTTATTTCCATCAGACCTTGAATCACATGACATCTTTTATCAGTTAGGTCGAGTAATCTTATTCCAGCTTCATTTATGAGTTTCTTTTGAGAAGATGTTCTGCTCCGTTTGTCCTTGTGTATGGATCCTCCGGCAAGGATGATGTCTCCCCCAGAATCAAAAGTAAACGTACAGACAGCAGCTGTTGCTGGTACGATATCCTCGAAACCTTTGATCATGGCGACATCCGAAATGGCTTGCAATCCTCTGTGTTTGTTATAGAAAGGAAAAAACTTACCTTCCTCATCATACCATCCTGTGTCAATATTGTTAACATAGTAAAACACCATGGTATGAGATCCGTTATGGTTCCCGAATGTTTTGAAGTCATAATTGAGGGCATCTTTGACTATTGCCATATCAGAAGTGAACTTGTATTTACCCATGCCTACAATCCTGACACGAGAGTCTCTTTCCTTCCATTCTTCTTCTGCCGAACCTTCTGAGAGGTATTCAACATAAACACGGTCTTCAGGTAACTGCTTAACCATATAAAGCACCATATTAGCAACCCGATAGGAATATCCCCCTACACGAATGACTATGTACTTCGACTTTTGGAAAACTTGCTTTATTAAATATTCATACAAGTTCTCATAATTTAGATGATGACATCGTACAAATGCTTTGCCTTCATCAAAAATTGTCAAAACCGCACCAGGCTTGTCAATATCCATAATGAAAGAGTCTATCATTTCAACGACTTCATCTGAAGGAACATAGTTCTGATTGGAAATATAGTCAAACAAGTCTACATTTCCAGAAAAAGTTGCCACTTGACAAGATTCTCGTTCATGGATACTTTTCTCCAGTAAGAATAGAATCATTTCTTCAAGGCCCTCGCGTATAAGACTTCCTACCTTCCACCTCTCAACAACCTTTTCCTCACCCCACAAATAATAATCGCGATTTCGTCTCCAATAACGGAAAATGGATATAGTGGTTCGTATATTACCTTTTTTGTCAATTACTTTTGCATCAGGTATTCCACCTAATTGAAGCTGACGAACCACTTCTTTCACGTCATAAGCGTTGACAGCCTTGTAAAGATTGTAGTCAACTTCCCTCGCTCCTGTTTTAAGAAAGTCCTCAAGGGTCAAGTGCCCCACCCACCACTTGTCATCATCTTTAATGATTGGTGGCATCTTGTCCACTTTGTAAGATTTCTTAAGATCAACAATTTCTTCTGTATCCAGATGGAAACGTTCCTTCCAAAGAGCAAGCATAGCATCAACAGATTTACGCACACCATCATATTCCTCATACCTGAGCATATAATGATAGCACATCGTTAACCAATATAGAGGAATAGTTACCTCACCGAAATCCATGGGGTCAGTAATCATTGATGGCTTGAAATAGTTCATGCCTATAAGCCATTTCACCTTCTCTACGTTGTTGTGATATACAGCAACTAAAAGTTCTTCTTCGAACGACAAATAAGATGTTGTTGTCTTCTGCATATTAGTTTATTCATTAGCGTCTCGTTATAATGAGACAAGTTAATATGAATTCAAATTTCTCTAGAACAGGGACAGTGGTAAAGAATTAAGATTGTTTATAAATTGTTGATTATTAACATGATATAAATTTAGTACCTTTGTATGTAATAATAAAAAACTCGAACACCCTGAGAAAGTGCAAAATCGAGGAAATCACAAATCAAATTGTGATGACACAAAGATACAACATTTTTCCGGAATAAACAAGAGACTACCGTTCGAGGACCTCGATTTTTATGAACTTTTTCGAATTACTTTCGAAATGAGTGAGCTTGGACGTATGAAACGTCTTCTTCCACTGCATAAGATGGCGGTGAACTTTGGCTTGGTAAGCAATAGAAAAGAACGCAGGCTAGTTATAGCTACTTCGAGGGACATTACTTGCAGCCTATCGCTCGAATGATGAATTTGGATGATTTGTACGATTTCTCGTCCAAGGACGACAAAATTCAATTTTGACACACCCACTTTTATTCGCTTACTTGAACTATTCCGGACATTTGAAGGTCAGCGAGTGGTTTCAAAAATGTTTTAAAATGTCATATCCATGAAACATTTTTGCATATAACATTGCATGGACATACGGAAAATTGACCAAAAAGCGCCTTTTGGTCTGCATATAAATACCAATTCTGCATATTTGACTTTAATTTAACATTTACTAAGAAACATATAACTTCAGCCATTTTTGACCTTAATTGTGTATAGTTGTTCCGTCATGTCCGCAACCGCTCCTTCCTATTCCGCATGGATAATATTGTTTAAAGTTGTGAATAGCTGTTTCCAAAATAAGCTAGTAGCTAACAGCTAAAGCCTAAAAGCTCACCCTTTGGCATCAAAGTTGGACACACCATAATCTCAAATCCGCTTTACAGTAATGTCAGCCATCATCATCATTATTCATAACTTTGCAACCTATTGTGTGACACGTGAACATATCAAGGAAAGAACCGAAAACATCAAAGATGCTCCATATATTAACCTCAATTGCTTTCGTTATGAATAGGTGGCAAAACTTCATTCGCTTCACAAATGAACAATCTTCTGCAATCGTTTGCATCCATGAAAACGAAAAAATAAAATCAATTCACTTGAATGGAAAGCAATAATTCTTAATTTTGCTCAAAACCTAAATAATTAACGAATTATGAAAATCCATTTCAATGTTGAGTACCGCACCAAATGGGGAGAAGACCTCAGGGTGCACATCACTGTGGTGGGAACTGACGGAACACGTAAAGACAAGGTCTGTCCGTTGGAAACCTACGACGGTGTCACATGGGACGGTGAAATCACTTTCGCTGCCAAGAATGTCAAATGCTTTGAGTACAAGTACGCCCTTTACACCGACGACCAGCTTTACTGGACGGAATGGGAATTGGCGCCACATGTTATCTATGTTGACCAAGCTTGCAACTATTATGATGTCAACGACTCTTGGCGACCCATACCCGATGAATTGCCGCTCTTCTCTTCGGCATATACCGATTGCGTGGCTCATCACGACATCAATCCAGATATGCAGTACTACAACCGTACGTTGCAACTGCGTGTGATGGAGCCCCATCTCTCTACCAACCACCATCTCGCTATCGTGGGAAATGTGGCTCAACTTGGCAACTGGGAGAAACCCGTCAGGATGAACGTCATCGCACTCCAGGAATGGGCCGTCAACATCGATGTGTCTAAACTTATTCACGCTCTTGAGTATAAGTATGTGATTGTCGATAAGGACAACAACATCATCCAATGGGAGGAAGGGCAGAACAGGAGAATCCACCGTATCGACCTTCCAGTACATCATACACTTGTTAAAACCGACAAGTCACCCGTGTTCAAAATCGACAACTGGAAATGTGCAGGACTGGTGATTCCTGTTTTCTCCATCCGCACCAACAAGAGTTACGGAGTAGGTGATTTCGGCGACCTCAAGAAGATGATAGAGTGGGTGGCAAAGGTGGGCATGAAAGCTGTTCAAATCCTGCCTATCAACGACACCACCATCACACACACTTGGATGGACTCATATCCCTACAATTCCATCAGCATCTATGCCTTCCATCCACAATATTGCGACCTTAGCCAACTCGGTGAACTGGACGACAAACTCATGATGGAAAAGTTCAAGATACGACAGCAGGAACTCAACGCGCTGCCCCAAATCGACTACGAGGCTGTGAACGAGTGTAAACGCAGCTACATCAAACTCATCTACGAGCAGAACGGCAAGAAAGTGCTACAAAGCAAGGGGTTCAAAGCTTTCTTCAACGACAACAAGGACTGGCTCGTTCCATACGCCGCTTACTCCTACCTGCGCGACCAGTATGGTACTCCCGTCTTCTCTGATTGGCATAGCTTCAGCCGATACGACAAGAAGGAAATCGATGAACTCTGTAGCGAGAAGAGCGAGCACTACCACGACATCGCACTCTATTACTACATCCAGTACCAACTTCACTTGCAACTTACCGCTGTTCGCGATTATGCCCACAAGCATGGCGTGCTCATCAAGGGTGACATACCTATCGGTATCAGCCGTGACAGCGTAGAGGCATGGGTGGAACCCTTCTATTTCAACCTCAACGGACAGGCTGGAGCACCACCTGACGCTTTCTCCACCAACGGACAGAACTGGGGATTCCCCACCTACAATTGGGACGTGATGGCCGGTGACGGCTACCACTGGTGGGTACGCCGTTTCAGCAAAATGGCGGAGTATTTCGACGCTTACCGCATCGACCATGTGCTGGGCTTCTTCCGCATTTGGGAGATACCGATGAATGCCGTTCACGGATTGCTCGGACAGTTCTCACCCGCACTCCCCATGAGTGTGAACGAAATGGAGAATTACGGTTTCCACTTCGACAAGGAGTTGATGACTCGTCCCTATATCACCGATGATACCGTCAACAAAATCTTTGGCGGACAGACCGACTACGTCAAGGTGTTCTACCTCGACAAACGCGACGATGGTCGCTACAACCTCAAACCTGAATTTGACACGCAGCGCAAAATAGAGGCTGCATTCAAGGGCAAGACAGAACAGGATGCACTCAACATGCGCGACGGACTCTACGCGCTCGTCAGCGATGTACTCTTCGTGCCAGACAGAAAAGTCGCATCCATGTATCATCCACGCATCTCCGCCCAGTACGACTTCTGTTACCGCGACTTGCCCGTTGAGCAACAACAGGCTTTCGACCGTCTTTACGACGACTATTTCTATCATCGCCACAACCAGTTCTGGTACGAAGAGGCCATGAAGAAACTGCCTAAACTCACACAGGCCACTCGCATGCTCGTTTGTGCTGAAGACCTTGGTATGGTGCCTGATTGCGTGCCCTGGGTAATGAACCAACTGCGTATGCTCTCGCTTGAGATACAGACCATGCCCAAGAACCCCGCATACGACTTCGGACGACTGGAGGAGAACCCGTACCGTTCGGTGGCTACCATCTCCACACACGATATGCCTACCATGAGAGGATGGTGGGAGGAAGACAGCATCAGGGCACAGCTGTTCTATAACTCAGCACTCAAGAAGGACGGAAAAGCACCCGAGGTCATGCCTGCATGGCTCTGCGAGGAAGTGGTCAGCCGACATCTCTTCTCTCCCTCCATGCTCTGTCTGCTTTCATGGCAGGACTGGATGGCCATCGACGAGCGACTGAGACTGGAAGATGCCAACGCTGAGCGCATCAATGTGCCGGCTAACCCCCGCCATTACTGGCGCTACCGCATGCACCTGAGCGTGGAGCAACTGCTCAACGAGAAGGAACTGAATAATAAAATCAAAAACCTTATCACCAACTCCGGCAGATGACAAACCGCCTGCCGGTAAACTAATCCACCAGAATTGATGAAAAATAGGTTTCTATTGTCACTTGTATTATTCTCAAGTTTGATGATTCCGCTGAAATCACAGAACCCACTGGCACTCGAGGACTATCCCGTGCCAGTGGCACCTATCAATGAGTATGTGCTCGGGAATGGCTACACCACTTTCCAACTCTGGGCTCCTGCTGCTGACTCAGTGAAAGTCAACATCTATGGAGCGTATAAGAATGGCAGAGCTGGTGAACTGATGACCACCGAGCTGATGCAAAAAGGGGAAGACGGACTCTGGACTTACACCTCTGACCGCAACCTCGAAAACGCTGGATACACCTTCCAGACCTCTTATCATGGGAGATGGAACGAGGAAACGCCTGGCATCTTCGCTAAGGCAGTGGGCTTGAATGGAAGACGTGCTTATTGCGTGGATTTGCGAACCACTGACCCTGAGGGATGGAGCACCGACGAACTGACCAACAAGATGGTGCCTTTCTCCTATAACATCATCTACGAAATGCACTTCCGTGACTTCTCCGCCGACGAGAGCGCAGGCATCAAGAATCAGGGCAAGTACTTGTCGCTGACAGAGGAGAAAACGCACAATAAGGAAGGACTCAGCACCGGTCTGCAACACCTTCGTGAACTGGGTGTGACACATATCCACCTGTTGCCTTCCTTCGACTATGCCTCTGTAGATGAGGGCAAACGTGGCCCACAATATAATTGGGGCTACGACCCGCTCAACTACAATGTGCCTGAAGGGTCGTACTCCACCGATGCTGCTGACCCGCTTTGCCGAATCCGTGAGTTCAAGCAGATGGTCAAGCACCTCCACCAAGCAGGATTCAAAGTGGTGCTGGATGTGGTTTATAACCACACCTTCGACGTGAATGGCAGCAACTTCCAACTTACTGTACCTGATTATTTCTATCGCCACAACGCCGACGGTTCGTTCGCCAATGGCTCGGGATGTGGCAATGAGACGGCCAGCGAACGGCCCATGATGCGCAAGTTCATGATCGAGTCGGTGCTGTACTGGCTGAAAGAGTACCATATCGACGGTTTCCGCTTCGACCTCATGGGCATACACGATATCGAGACGATGAACGAGATACGACGTGCTGTGGATGCCGTGAAACCAGGTGTGCTGATCTATGGCGAGGGATGGGCTGCTGGCAGTCCACAACTCCCGGAATTCAGACTGGCCATGAAAGCCAACGTCGGCCAGCTCAACGGTGTTGCCGCTTTCGGTGACGAACTACGCGACGGACTACGCGGACCATGGGACAACGATGCCAACGGCGCATTCCTTGTAGGAGTGCCTGGCAACGAGGAAAGTATCAAGTTCGGTTTGGTAGGTGCTGTGCCTCATCCTGAGATTGATCTCACCAAGGTCAACTATAGCAAGAAGGCATGGGCTACCAAGGCCACGCAGATGATCAGTTATGTGAGTTGCCACGACGACATGTGTCTTGCCGACCGCCTCAAGGCTACCATGAAGGAGTCATCGGTGGAGAAACAGGAACGGCTTGCTAAACTCGCCGAGACTGCGGTCTTCATGGGACAGGGCATTCCTTTTATCTTCGCAGGCGACGAGATACTGCGCGACAAGAAAGGGGTACACAACTCCTACAATAGCCCCGACAGCATCAACTGCATTCCTTGGGGGTGCAAGACGGCCCACAAAGACCTGTTCGATTATGTGTGCCAACTCATCAAGATACGTCAGCAACATGTCGCTTTCCACCTGGTCAACGCCAAGGACATCGCAGATAAGATGCATTTTATTCCAACCAAGCAGCATAATCTTATCGCATACACGATAGAGGATAGCGGAGAACGGTTGGTTGTGGTGCTCAATGCCAACACCAAGGCCAAGATGGTTCAGGTGCCAAAAGCTGACTACCAGATTCTCATCAAGGATGGCAAGGCTTCGGCAGACGGCCTCGGCATTGTGACAACCGGACGCGTCAAGGTGGAGCCCCAAAGCGCTCTTGTCATGGTTGCACGCCAATAGGTACACTTCTCATTCACCACTGCCCCGAAATGGGGCAGTGCGTTTTCTTCTGTACTTAACCCATTCCTTTTATATACTCCTACACCTATAAAAATACTATCTCCCTATGAAGAAATTGTTGATATCTATATTCTTGCTTCTGCCACTCCTCTGTCACGCGGAAGACTTGCAATCCCCTGATGGCAACCTCAAACTGACCTTCAGCCTCACCGCCAATGGACAGCCTGCTTATCAACTGAACTATAAGGACAAACCTGTGGTGGCTACTTCCACGCTCGGCCTTCAGCTCGTGGGCGGCAATGACCTTATGTCTGGTTTCACCCAGACTGACTGCAGACGCACAACCTTCGATGAGACATGGCAACCCGTTTGGGGCGAGGAAAGCGACATTCGCAACCATTACAACGAGATGGCTGTGACGCTCAATCAACGGGCTACCGATCGCACCATGATCCTGCGTTTCCGCCTCTATGACGATGGTCTGGGATTCCGATATGAGTTTCCACAGCAGAAAAAACTGGTCTATTTTGTCGTGAAAGAGGAGAAAACTCAGTTCGCCATGCCTACTGACAATAAAGCTTGGTGGATTCCTGGCGACTATGATACGCAGGAGTACAGTTATACAGAGTCAAAGCTGAGCGAAATTCGTACGCTCATGCCTGGTGTCGTCAAGGCGCATGCTGGTAACTCCAGTTCCACCACTTTCTCCGATGGAGGAGTGCAGACCGCCCTGCAGATGAAAACACCCGACGGACTCTATGTCAATATCCATGAGGCGGCATTGGTCGATTATTCCTGCATGCACCTCAACTACATTCAGGAAACCAACACCTTCGAGTCATGGCTCACTCCCGATGCTCAAGGCAACAAGGGACATCTGCAGACACCTTGCCAGTCACCATGGCGTACAGTGATGGTCACTGACGACGCGCGAAAGACCCTTGCCAGCCGACTGATTCTCAATCTCAACGAACCTTGTAAACTGGAAGACACCAGCTGGATCAAGCCTGTGAAGTACATCGGTGTGTGGTGGGACATGATTACAGGCGCTGGCTCATGGCATTACACCGATGACTTCCCCTCTGTGAAACTTGATTTGACCGACTATCTCCATGCAAAACCTAATGGCTCACACCGTGCCAACAACGACACTGTGCGCCGCTATATCGACTTCGCGGCTGCCAACGGGTTTGACCAAGTGCTCGTGGAGGGATGGAACATCGGCTGGGAGGACTGGGCCAATAACTCCAAAGACAAGGTGTTCGACTTCGTCACTCCTTATCCCGATTTCGATGTCGACGCACTTAACGACTATGCCCATGCCAAGGGCGTTCGTCTGATGATGCATCACGAGACATCTTCCTCTGTACGTAACTACGAACGGCATATCGACAAAGCCTATCAGTTCATGGACGAACATGGCTATAATGCAGTGAAGAGCGGTTATGTGGGCAACATCATCCCTCGTGGAGAATTCCACTACGGTCAGTGGATGGTGGACCATTATCTCTATTGTGTGAAGAAAGCCGCTGAACACCATATTATGGTCAATGCGCATGAAGCTGTACGTCCTACAGGACTTTGCCGCACTTACCCGAACCTTATCGGTAACGAGAGTGCCAAAGGTACTGAATACGAGGCTTTCAGCGGCAATAACCCCGACCATACCACCATCCTGCCGTTCACACGTCTGCAAGGTGGACCAATGGACTACACGCCGGGTATCCTGGAAACACAGATTTACACTCGTGTGCCTGGAGCACGCTTCGTCAACAGTACGCTGGCACGTCAGCTTGCGCTCTACGTCACCATGTACAGTCCTCTACAAATGGCTGCCGATGTCCCCAACAGTTATGAGCATTATGCCGATGCCTTCCAGTTCATCAAGGATGTAGCGGTGGATTGGCAGAAGAGCCTCTACCTCGAGGCTGAACCTGGCGACTACATCACCATCGCCCGTAAGGAAAAGGGTGGGGACCGATGGTTCATCGGATGTACAGTCGATGAGGTTGGACATCAGTCAACACTCAAACTCGACTTCCTCGACAAGGGACGCAAATACACGGCCACCTTCTATGCCGATGCTCCAGGTGCCCATTACGAAAAGAATCCCAAGGCTTACACCATCACCAAGAAGACTGTAACAGCCAAATCCATTATCCAACTTTCGGCTGCCCCAGGTGGTGGCTACGCCATCAGCCTCGTGCCTGTGGAGTAAAAGTAAGGATGTCGATGATTTCTCCATTTCGCTATTTCGTTATTCTCGTTATTCAGAAAATCTCGTTATACCGTTATTTCGATATAACATTATAACGAAAAAAACTAATTAAATAAAAACTTTAATAAAACGCTATAAACTATAGATTATGAAGAAATTATTATTTATGTTCTCATTCTTGATAAATCTCCTTGGATTGTCTGCTGCCAAGGTGCAGGTGGACAGGATTGAACCTACCAACTGGTTCGTTGGCATGAAGAATACACACCTGCAGTTGATGGTCTATGGTCAAGGTATCGCCAATGCCAAAGTGGAGGTGGATTATCCAGGTGTCACAGTAGAAGACTTGGTACGATTGGAAAGCGACAACTACCTGCTCGTCTATCTTGATGTCTCGCCTTCTGCTAAGGCTGGCACAATGCAACTGAAGTTTACCGACGGCAAGAAAAAGAAGGTGGTGGATTACCAATTACTCGAACGTAAGGTCAACCCTGCCGACCGTCACGGTTTCACTTCAGAGGATGTTCTGTATATGCTCATGCCTGACCGTTTCGCTGATGGAAACCCGCAGATTGATGTGGTGAAAGGAATGCGTGACGAAGTGTGCGACCGAAACGCTCATTCCATGCGTCATGGCGGGGACCTCAAAGGTATCCGCGATCATCTCGACTATTTCACCGACCTTGGTGTAACTGCCCTTTGGTTCACACCTGTGCTTGAGAACGACATGCCTGCCGACCATGGCAAATACAGCAGTTACCATGGTTATGCCACCACCAATTACTATCGTGTCGACCCTCGTTTCGGCACTAACGACGAGTACCGCCAGCTCATCGACGATTGTCATAGCCGCGGGCTCAAAGTGGTGATGGACATGATTTTCAACCACTGCGGTTCTTATCATCCCTGGCTTTTAGATATGCCTTCAAAAGACTGGTTCAATGCATCAGACTATAAAAACAACTACCTCCAGACTTCCTATCGACTGACACCAGTCATGGACCCTTACGCTTCTAAGATTGACCTGAAGGAGACTGTAGAGGGATGGTTTGTTCGTTCTATGCCCGACCTCAACCAGAAGAACCCGCATGTGATGCGTTATCTCATACAGAACAGCAAATGGTGGATTGAGACTGTTGGCATCGATGGCATACGCATGGACACTTACCCTTATGCTGATTTCGACACCATGGCACAATGGATGAAGGAAATCAACGAGGAATATCCCGATTTCAATGTGGTGGGCGAGACCTGGAACATCGACACTCCGTTCACTGCATCATGGCAAATGAACTCAAGACTCACCAAACGCAACTCTCACCTCAAGACCGTCATGGACTTCTCGTTCTACGACAAGATTACAAAGGCGAGCAACCAAAACACTACTGACCAGTACAGTGGCCTGGAACAGATTTACAATAACTTCGTCTACGACTATCTTTACGAAGACCCGTTCCATGTGATGGCTTTCATCGAGAACCACGACACTGACCGATTCCTCGGTGAGGGTAAGGATGTGCCGATGCTGAAACAAGCGTGTGCCATCCTCCTGACCGCTCCTCGTATCCCTCAGCTCTATTACGGAACAGAGGTGTTGATGAACGGTGTGAAGAAAGTATCAGATGGATATGTGCGCTGTGATTTCAGTGGTGGATGGGCTGGTGACACCCAAAATAAGTTCACTGCAGAAGGACGTACAGCAGAGGAGAACGATATGTTCAACTACCTTCGCACCATCCTTCATTGGCGCAAGGGCAACAAAGCCATCACACAGGGTAAGATGGTGCAGTTCATCCCTAGGGACGGTGTGTATGTCTATGCCCGTTCCTTTGGTGGCAAGACCGTGCTGGTTGTTCTCAACGGCAACACCAAAACAGCCCAAGCCGATATGTTGCGCTATGCAGAAGTGACTGAAGGCTTCACACAAGGCAAGGATGTGGCTACAGGAAGCGTGTTCCCGCTCAATGCACCCCTTACACTCGCTCCCCGTCAGTCTCTTATCCTTGATTTACAGTAACAACCTCATTTCGAATATAATAAGAATGCCCACCTCTGATGTCACAGGTGGGCATTCTTATTTTGGCGTCATTGGTGGTTAAACGATTTCCGTTAACCTTTTCTCTGTTGATATATAGGTTTGAGCCATATCTACTTGGCAGTTGAGAACTTGCGTCGGCGAGGATTGTGACGGAAATGCCAGTGGAGTTTCAGATGGGTGAAGTACTGGTTGTAGATGATGCCTGCCACAATGAGTGCAAGACCGATGTAAGTGGCAGGAAGAATCCGTTCGCCAACGATGTTGGCAATGAAGAAGAGCGAAAGGAATGGACCAAGGTAGCACAACTGGTTGACAAGTGCAGGGTTGGAAGTGTTCTTCAAGGCCAGTCCGAAGCAGATGAAGGGAATGCCCATCTCAAACAGTCCGGCATAAACGCCCCAAAGAATGCTTTGGGTCAGTATCTGTTGGTCTATTCCCTCTTTGAAGATAGGCACCTCGAGGACGAAAGTTATCATGAACTGGTAGATGGCTCCGAACATGAAACCCATGAAGAACTGCACACTGCTGTTGTACTGGCTGCTACTCTGGTTGTTAACCATCCAATAGACTGCCCAAAGCACAGAAGAGAAAATGGCAAGGAAAAGCCCCATGCCAAACTGCTCGTAGTCACCCATGCCTGCATTTGAAGCACCTAAAGAGATGACAATCACTCCTGTAAGTGATACCAGCATGCCGATATACTTCCGTTTCTCGATGCGTATCTTCATAAACATCGCCAACATGAACACCAAAGCTACTGGCCAGATGTAGTTCACGGGTTGGGCAACCTGGGCTGGCAGCAGTTTGTAGGCTTTCATCAATACCAAATAATAACCAGTGGGATTGATGAGTCCCAAGATGGCGAAGTAGCCCCATTGATGGGCACGGAACTTACTGATGGTTCGCCAGTTGCGTTCAATGGTGACATAAATGGCGAATAGTGCGACGGCGGTGATTGTAGCCACAAAAGTCAAGCCGAAGAAAGTGAGGCCGCGTTGGGCCATCTTGAAGGCTGTGGCAACTGTAGCCCAGCTCAGTACTGCTACTGACGCTTGCAGTAGCGCTTTGGTGTTTGCTTGCATTTTTACGGAGGATTCGGTGTTTTCGGAGGATTCTGAATGGTCTGAATCAGATTATTCGGAGTATTCAGAGCAGATGTAATTGTTCTTTATGAGTTGTTGATGGATTTGTGGAGGATGTCCATGTATTGTTTGTAGGGGATATGTCGTCCTCCCATTGACTTGAGGTGGGGTGTCTCGAACTGGCAGTCGATAATGCTGTTGTCATATTGCGAGATGGCATTAGCCAATGCGATGAGTGCCAGCTTGCTGCCATTAGGCTGTAGCGAGAACATACTCTCGCCGAAGAAGCAATGGCCAAGGGTCACTCCATAAAGACCGCCTATCAGTTCGTCATTTCGCCAAGCTTCCACACTCATGGCAAATCCCAGCTCATGAAGGTGGGTATAGGCCTTGACCATATCTTCGCCTAACCAAGCTCCTTCGGAGTCGATGCGCAGTTTGCTGCAGTGATTGATGACATCATCGAAACACTGGTCGAAACTCACGCTGTACTCCTCTTTGTTCATCAGGGTGTGCATGGAGTGGGAGATATGTATCTCGGAAGGGAAGATGACAAAACGGTTCATGGGACAGTACCATATGGGTTCTTCGTGCCATTGGAAGGAATACCATGGGAAGATGCCGTTGGAATAGGCGAGCACTAACCATTCTGGCGTCAGCTTTCCTCCAACACAAAAGGCACTGTCGTCTTCATCAGGGGGGTATAACATGGGGTTAGGAAACCACATGTCGTTGTCATCCAATCTGAATACCATGTTCTTCTGTGTATTTAATGTTGGCTACACCTCCGTTACGAAGGGAACCGAATAGAATCTCTTTCATCAATAAGGGCTTGAGGTCGCGTGAGATGACCCTGTCGATTTCTCTGGCACCGTACTCCTTGGTGAAACCCTTCTTCAGCAGATGGTTGAAAGCCGTTTCATCCACTTTCATCGAGATGCCACGCGAATTCAGTTTGGCCTCGAGGATACCGAGTTTCTTCTTGAGGATGAGTTGTGCCATGTGTTCATCCATATCATTGAACGACACTACTCCTGTCAGGCGGTTGAGAAACTCTGGCTTGAAAGTTTTCTTCACTTGTTTGAGCATGGCTTCACCTCGTGTCACGTGCCCCGTAAAACCCACATTGGCTTGTGCGGCGAACTGAGCCCCCGCATTAGAGGTCATGATGAGCACCACGTTACGGAAGTCGGCTTTCTGGCCGCGGTTGTCGGTCAAACGAGCATAGTCCATCACTTGAAGCAAGATATTGTAGATGTCTTCGTGGGCTTTCTCTATCTCGTCGAGTAGCAGCACGCTGTTAGGATTCTTGCGTATGGCATCGGTAAGCAGTCCACCATCCTCATAACCTACGTAACCGGCTGGAGAACCGATGAGCTTGGCCACCGTGTGCTTCTCCACATACTCGCTCATGTCGAAACGGATAAGTTCGATGCCCAGTTGTTGCGACAGCACGCGAGCCACTTCAGTCTTGCCCACACCTGTCGGTCCCACAAAGAGAAGAGAGGCAAGGGGTTTGTCATCATCGTTTAGTCCTGCCTTGGCCATCTGTATGGCTTCCACCACCAATCGCACGGCCTCGTCCTGGCCATAAATCTGAGCAGTGATGTTGCTGTAGAGTTTCGACAGGCGGTCTGTGTCATTGTCGTTTTCTGCCAGGGCTTCCACTCTGCACATCTTGGCCAGCACATTGGCGATGTCGGACTTGCTGATGGCTGATGATGAATGGTCATTGTTTATGTTGTGAGCTGCACCTGCTTCGTCGAGCACATCGAGTGTTTTGTCGGGCTGGAAACGATCGTTGATGTGGCGGGAACTCTCTGTCACAGCATAGCGAACAGCCTCTTCGTCATAACTGACTTGATGGAACTTCTCATAAATGGGTTTCATCGTCATGGCTATCTCAACGGTTTCCTCCTGGTTGGGTTCATCGATGTCGATTTTCTGGAAGAATCGGAGCATACCTGTATTGCGCTCCATATTGCGTTTGTAGTCGGTGTAGGTAGTGGTGCCTATTACCTTGATGGTTCTGTTATCAAGATAAGGTTTGATGATGTCGTAAGCACAGGGCGAGCCGTCACTATTATGCGCTGAACCGAAGATAAGGTGTATGTCGTCAATGTAAAGGATGCCTTGCGTTTTCACTACACGGTCGATGGTGTTCTTCAAGCGGGTCTCTAAGTCGCCTTTGAACTGCGAACCAGCAATCAGACTGCCAATGTTGAGTTGATAGACCACGGTGCCTTGGAGGGTTTTAGGCACCTTGCCTTCCACAATCAGACTGACCAGTCCCCAGACAAGGGCGGTCTTGCCAACACCCGACTCACCGATGTGGAGAGGGTTGTTCTTCGCATAGCGGCAGAGCACCTGGATGGTGCGCCGTAACTCTGCCTCACGGCCAACAAGAGGTGGACGAGACGATATGGTCAAAGCTTGGTTCATGTTGGTGAGATAGGGGTCTGACGCATGGCCGGACTCCGTTTCCTCATCCTCGTCATTATCAAAAGCCGATGAATCATCGCCTACATGATCGATAAACGTAGCGAGGAAATAGGGACACTCTGCCTTACCGCCGATCTCGTCCAATAGTGAGTTGGCGGCAAAATTGTTTTCCAATGTCAACAACGACTTAACAATGATGGGCAGTGTAATGTATTCGGCATTGGCCTGTTGGCAAGTATGGAGGGATTCGTTGAGCACAAATTCCATCTGGACTGACAGCTCTTCTTCACCCTCTTTGTCCTCCTCCTGATTGATTTTTTCTTGCATATCCAAATAGTTTTGGATAGTCTCCTTGAGAAAGTCGGAATAACCGTTGACCTCAGTGAGAGCATCATAAAAAGGAGGGAATTCAAGCAGGCTTAGCAGCAGGTGTTCTGGAGTGACATACTCATGGCGATACGACTTGCTGATTTCAATGGTTCTCTGCAGTATGTTCTGCGTCTTTGCATCGAATAGTATACTCATAGAAAAAATGTAATTGCTATTTGTGAATGATTGGTTGAATCGCAGGAATTCCATATAATAACATTGTGAAACCCTGTGAATCTACATGATGATGAACTATGATTATGCAGGCCTCATGGATAAACGCAGAGGAAAGCCCTCTGCGCGAGCCATATCTGTGGATTTCTTGATCTTTGTAGCAGCGATATCATAAGTGTAGGTACCTGCTACGCCCTCACCGTTGTTGTGCACGCGCAACATGATGGTGTTGGCCTCTGACTCCGACTTGTGGAACACTGTGATGAGCAGCATCACCACAAATTCCATTGTAGTGAAGTCGTCGTTGTGTAGCACCACGTCGTAACGCTCAGGCTCGCGAATGCCAGGCCTGACTTTCTTGTCGCGGTTGGTCTGTGGTTTCTCTGATGGCATGAGTCAGCTTTTTTCTGCAAAATTACAAATATTAAGTGAATATTTACCCACAATCGGATTATTATTTGTTTTATTTCCGAATACTCAAAACACTCTGAATACTCAAAACACTCCGAATACTCAAAACACTCTGAATACTCAAAATACTCTGAATACTCAAAATACTCTGAATACTCAAAACACTCTGAATACTCAAAACACTCCGAATACTCAAAACACTCCGAATACTCAGAAAACTCCGAACCCTCCGAATTATCAAAATACTCGGAACACTTCGAACACTCAGAATACTCCGAT
>JAFXVU010000044.1 GCA_017534705.1 Bacteroidaceae bacterium | reverse complement strand
GTGCTCGTCATTCACATACGACATCAACACCCCTATCTGGGAGTTCAATTCATCTACAGTGCCGTATGCCTCCAGTCTTGCGTGGGTCTTGGGTACACGGATACCGCCTATCAGGCTCGTCATGCCTTTGTCGCCAGTGCGGGTATATACATTGCTTTTCTTTGTCATAAATATCTTTGTTAAAGTTAGTTGACTAAAGTTTCATTATTGCTTGCGCATTTGAGTTAGTTGATTTGGTCCTGTTATCTTGGTATGACCTATCCGAAAGTGGGGTTAAAGGTCATAGTTCATTTTCGTCCGTTTGTGGTCGAAGAACACCAGTCCTGTGCGTCCGAGATTGAAGGTGACTTTCGCTCTGCTGTCATCGAGAATCCTCTTCCACAACATCTTGCCTTGTTGGGTGTCGAGATATTCCACCACAAACATGCTGTTGTCATTGGTGTGATTGGCCGCATAGTCGTAGAGCTGCCAAGCCTTGTCCTTCAAGGCGATGAGCAAGCAGCCGAACCCATTGGCAGGACATTGCGACTGCAATAATGTCATCACGTCCCCGCAAAGACAGTTTACATCTCTGCTGTCCAAAGCGCCTTCTTCGGCTGTGGTCATCTGCTCGCAAAGACAGGTCACTTCCACATGTTTAGAATAAGCACCAAGATATATGGCACACAAGGCAGGACATTCCTCGCCTACAACGAACACTCTGTCGGGTTTCAGCCAATTAGCCAGTCGGAAGAGGCGCTCGTCGTGTTTCTGCGAGAAAGTGGAGGCGTTCTTTGGCAATTGGCGGCGGAGAGTTTTCAGTTCATCAAACGCATAGAAAGGCCATTTCTCCCGGAGCACAAACCTCACCAGGTAGAATGCCCAGGGTGACTGTACCCCAAAACCCAACCTGTGGCGCAAATGCGCAGGGTAGGTAGCCACTCTTTTTATCCAATATTTCATGCCATATGCGTTTTTGTTTCCCTCAATGAGTCCCCCTGATGCCCTCAGAAGAAAAAGGATGATTTTTTCTGCAATTTTCGTTGGCAAATATACAATTATTTTCCGACAAATGACTACATTTGCACAAAGCTAACCATAAAATAGCGTATCATTATGGAAAAACAAGGCGAATATATCCAGAGCATCGAGATTAAATCGCTATGGAAGGGCGGTAGGCACATCGTTTGGCACCTTCGTCCCGACGTCAACATCCTCAGTGGTATCAACGGCGTCGGCAAGAGTACCATCATCAACCGTTCGGCCAATGGCCTGAACAATCTCTACCACAACGAAACACTGATGCCTGAAGACCTTGGAGATGGCATCAGCATGAAACTCTACCCTGAGGATGCCAACTACATGAAGTTCGACGTGATTCGAAGCATCGACCGCCCGTTGATGCACAGCGACTTAATGGAGAAGATGTCGGACTCGCGTGTGAAGACAGAACTTGACTGGCAAATCTACCGTCTGCAGAAGAAATACCTCGACTACCAGGTGAATATGGGCAACCGTATGATAGAGTTGCTCACCAGCGGAGCCCCCGAGGACCAAGCCAAAGCCCAGGAGGTGATGAAACCCAAGTTGGAATTCCAGGACCTGGTGGATGACTTGTTCAGCGAGACGGGCAAACGCATCAACCGTAAGAGCAACGAGATACAGTTCATCCAGCGTGGAGAGTACCTGACCCCATATCAGTTGTCGTCGGGCGAGAAGCAGATGATTGTCATCATGCTCACGGTGTTGGTGGAAAACAAGGAGCACTACTGTCTGCTCATGGACGAACCGGAAATCAGCCTGCATATTGAATGGCAGAAGAGGCTTATCAGCATCATCCGCCAAATCAACCCTAATGTCCAGATTATCCTTTCCACTCACTCTCCCGCACTGATTATGGACGGCTGGATGGACACGGTGACTGAGGTGAGCGACATGACATTGTAGTCCGCCGATAACAAACTGTCATCCATTGGATAACCTAAATGAAGAACCAAGTTAGGATTTCTTTATCACACGAGCAATTATGGGGAGCCGCCTCACCGATAATCTGAATTCATTGTACTTCAGCGCTGCCAACAAACTGAAGTCGAACAAGAAGAAGAAAAAAGTCATCGCTTACGTTGAAGGCTATGAAGACGTTTTCTTCTGGCGCGACATATTGTCAGAGTTCGAGACCGACAACTTGATGTTCGAGGTTTGCCTTCCATCCCGTTCCAACCTGGCCCGGGGTAAGAAAAGTGTGCTGATGAACTACTTGGGCGACAAACTGGGCAAGAGCATGATTGCCTGTGTCGATGCCGACTATGACTGGCTGATGCAGGGGAGCTCCGAGTTCTGCGCCAAGTATTTCATGAACAATCCTTACGTGATTCACACATATGTTTATGCCATAGAGAACTTCCAGTGCTATGCGCCAAGTCTGCACAATGTGTGTGTGATGGCCACGCTCAACGACAGGGAATACTTCAGTTTTGAGGACTACCTGAAAGCCTATTCCCATATCATCTACGATTTGTTTCTCTGGTCGATTTGGTTCCACCGCCAGAAGCGCGGAAATGATTTCTCCATCACCACATTCAACAACATTGTCACCATCAACAACCTCAACACTTTCCATCCTGAGGTGGCATTGGAGAAAATGCGCAGAAAGGTGAACCACGAACTGAATATTCTTCAGCGGAAATATCCAGAGGCCAAGAGTCACTTGGTCGGCCTTTCCAACGAACTTTACAAACTGGGTGTCAATCCCGACAATACCTACCTCTTTGTCAATGGCCATCATCTGATGGGCAATGTGGTGATGCAGGCGCTTACTCCCATCTGCAACATCCTGCGGCGACAGCGGGAGACCGAAATCAAGAGGCTTGCCGTCCACAGGACACAGATGAACAACGAATTGTCGAGTTATGACCACAGCCAGATTCCCATCGAGCAAATCATTCGCCGCAACACCGAGTATAAGGCTTCGCCCCAGTACAAGCAGATTGAGAACGACATCAATCGTCTCATTGCGAGAATCACTGGCAGCCCGACTGCAATGGATGAGGGTAATGGTGAGGAGAAGGACTTGAATCTGGCAGATGGGGAGCGCTCCGAGGAATGAAAACCTGTCCAATGACACGCTTGGAAAAGAAAAAGCCACCTATCGGATGATGGTGGCTTATTTTATGTTTTTTTCCTTCTTGATGGCTTGACGAAGAGACGTGCTGAAAATCTTGAATCTCTTTTTCTCTTCTTTAGTGAGTGGTCTGTTCTTTTTCTTCTTGCGCTTCTTTCCACTGTCGTTAGAACCTTTGTCATTCCGTAGTCTGGATATTTCCATTCTGTGCTCATTGCGTTGCTGCATCACGTCGGAAAGACATATAAAGGATGTGGTGAAGAAAAAGAGACCAAGGAACAACAATAGCAGAAATGACTTTGGGTCAGAAGTCATTTCCCACAATCTGAATGCGCGGACTTTCTTTTTTTTCCGAGGCACCCATTTCTGATTGTCATTGTCTTGGTTTGCCTGCTCAACCATCATCTTTTTACATCCGAATAGTTTCTTGTCTTGCAAAATTAAGTCTTTCTTTGATAATTTCCAATAAAAACTTCAGAAAAATTGAGAATAAACTGTATGTTTTTGAAAAACAGATGTTATTAAAGTGAAATCCGTGTTGGTTCAGAAAAGCAACACGGATTTCACAATCGTAGGTTTTATGGGTCGGGGAGCCTGCCCTCTGACGTTCAGTCTGGCAGTATTGTGCAGCCAGCGCAAGGCTTGAGCTGCTTGAAGAAGTCGTTGCCCTTGTCGTCTACGAGGATGAAGGCGGGGAAGTCTTCCACGTCAATCTTCCAGATGGCCTCCATGCCCAGTTCGGGATACTCCACACACTCAATGCTCTTAATGCTCGACTGAGACAGCACAGCTGCCACACCGCCGATGGTGCCCAGATAGAAACCGCCATGCTTCTTGCAAGCGTCGGTCACTTGCTGGGTGCGGTTGCCCTTGGCAATCATCACCAGTGATGCGCCATGGTCTTGGAACTCGTCCACGTAGGGGTCCATTCGGTTGGCGGTGGTTGGACCCATTGAACCGCAAGGATAACCCTCGGGAGTCTTGGCCGGACCGGCATACAAGATTGGATAGTCTTTGAAATACTGTGGCATGTCCTCGCCTGCATCCAAACGGGCCTTCAGTTTCGCATGGGCGATGTCGCGGGCCACGATGATGGTTCCCTTCAAGTTCACACGGGTCGAAACTGGATATTTCGTCAGTTCGGCACGTACGGCGTCGATGCCTTTGTTCAGGTCAATCTCGATGCCTTTTCCTCCTTCACCTGGACGACGGTATTCCTCGGGAATGAGTTCAGTTGGATTGCTGTCCATGACTTCGAGCCATACACCGTCCTTGTTGATTTTTGCCTTGATGTTGCGGTCGGCCGAGCAAGAAACACCCATACCGATGGGGCAGCTTGCACCGTGGCGTGGCAGACGGATGACACGGATGTCGTGTGCCAGATACTTGCCGCCGAACTGAGCGCCCAGACCAATCTTGTAAGCCTCCTTCAGCAGTTTCTGCTCCAAATCCACATCGCGGAAGGCACGACCGGTCTCATCACCTGTGGTAGGCAGAGAATCGTAGTACTTGATGCTTGCCAGCTTCACGGTAAGCAGGTTCTTCTCTGCCGATGTGCCGCCGATGACAAACGCAATGTGGTAAGGAGGACAAGCGGCTGTACCCAGATGCTTCATCTCCTCCACCAGGAAAGGCAACAAGGTACCTTCGTTCTGGATGGTGGCCTTGGTCATCGGATAGAAGTAGGTCTTGTTGGCAGAACCGCCACCTTTAGCCACCATGACAAAGCGGTATTCGGCGCCTTCGGTAGCCTCGATGTCAATCTGAGCGGGGAGGTTGCACTTGGTGTTCACCTCGTCGTACATGTTCAGAGGTGCGTTCTGAGAATAGCGCAGGTTGTCCTGTGTGTAGGTGTTGAACACACCGAGGCTCAGTGCCTCTTCATCCTCGAATCCAGTCCATATCTGCTGGCCTTTCTCACCGTGGATGATGGCTGTTCCCGTGTCTTGGCAGAAGGGAAGGATGCCCTTGGCTGCTGTCTCTGCATTGCGCAGGAATTGGAGTGCCACATACTTGTCGTTCTCTGAGGCCTCAGGGTCGCGCAGGATTTTAGCCACCTGGAGGTTGTGCTCACGGCGCAACATGAACTCCACATCGTGAAATGCCTGTTGGGCCAGAAGGGTAAGCGCTTCCTTCGACACTTTCACGATTTCCTTGCCTTCGAACTCACTGACCGAGATACCCTCTTTAGTCAGCAGTCGGTATTCCGTCTCGTCCTTGCCCATCTGGAACATGGGAGCGTACTTAAATTCTGTTGCCATAATGTCTGTTTTTATCGTTAGTAGTTTTAGAATCCATTTGATAGTTGAAAGCGTGATGTCGCAGGCTGGATGCCTGCATACCCGATTGACAACTGCAAATATATATAAAAAATCACAAGTTCAGACAAGAAACAGTGCGAAAATGTTGCATAAAAACAACATCTTCGCCTGTTGCCGATGTATCAATAACCGAAAATCTCCTCTGTGCTCAGTTTCTTGACAGGACCTATCTTTTCCAGGCTTTGCATGTCGAGTTCACTCTCGTTGCCGAGGATGAGGTAACGGTAAGGCTTGTCGGCCATCATCTGATGTTCGAAATCCACTATGCTCTGCAATGTGACACCTGGCAGCTGCTGGTAGATTTTCTCATTGATATCGAAGTCGATGCCCTTGAGTTTGGCATTCAGATAAGCATAGAGAATCGAGAACTTGGTGATGCGTTGTGAGGCCAGTCGTTTGGTGACGGCGTCTTTAGCCACATTGAATGCAGCCTGGCTTTCCGGCATGTGGTTGAGAATGCTATGGAACTGGTTCACACAATCCATCATCTTGTCGTTCTGGGTGATGATGTAGGTGTAGTAGTATTCGGGATGGTTCTTGCGCACGGGGTCGTTATAGAGAGCGGAGGCGCTATATGCCAAGCCACGTGCTTCGCGAAGTTCTTGGAAGACCACACCGTTCATGCCACCACCGTAATATTCATTGAAGACCTCTTTCACTGCAAGATTATCTTGGTTCCAGGGCTGGTTTTGATTGTGGTACATGATCATGTAGATATTCTTGGCGTCGTATGGGGCAAGCAGAATCTCATTGGCGGTTGCTGTCTGCTCTTGATATTCCTTGCCCTCCGGCACTGGCAGCAGTTTCTTGGCTGTCTTGTGATACTTGCTGACCACAGCGAAAAGTTGTTTTTCGGTATAAGGTCCATAGTAAAGGCAGGTGTGGTCATATGCTAGAAGATTCTTGAGCAAATCAACAAATTGCTGTGGGTCGGTTTTCAGTTCCGACTCGCTCATGATGTTGCGCTGGCTGTTGTAGGCGCCATACATGCCGTATGCTGTCAGCACGCTGAAATTGCCTCTTTGGTTGCTCTTGGCATCTGAACGAGCCTTGAGGACAAGGTCGACGTAACTGTTGTAGGCCTCCTTGTCAACCTTGGCGTTCTTGATGTAGTTCTCCAGTAATGCGAGTGCTTGGGGCAAGTTCTCGTTCAGTCCGCTGAGTGTGACAACAATACTGTTGCCTCCCACTCGGATTGAGTAGTTGCAAGCCAACTGATAGAATTTCTCCTTGATTTGTGCGGCTGATAATTTATCGGTACCCAGATAGTCGATGTAGTCGGCAGCCACTTCATAACGTTTGTCGCTCTCTGTGCCGAACTGGTAGTGGAAAGCAAGGTTGAAGAGGTCGTTCTCCTTGTTCTGAATGTAGAGTACAGGCAATTTGCGCTTGGTCTGGGTGATGGAGAGGTCTTTCTTGAAGTCGAGGAACCTAGGTTGGATGGGTGCGACATAGGCATTCTGGATGTCACTGACAAATGGACTTATCTGGTCGCGGTTGGCGGCAATAGGGGTAATGGCGGGCTTGTCGATTTTCTTCTGCGACTCATCCACTCCCTGGCGCTTGTTGACAGCCACGTAGTTGTCGTTGAAATAGCGGTTGGCGAAATCCACCACATCCTGTTTGTTGATAGCGGCAATACGGTTGATTTTATTCACTTCTTGCTCCCAGGGGATGCCATTGATAAACGCATCAACGAATTTGTCGGCGCGGCTTCTGTTCTGTTCCAGCGAACGGTAATACTGCAACTTCATGTTGTTGACAATGGCTGGAAGCAAAGCGTCGGAGAAGTCGCCTTTCTTGAGTTTGGCGATTTCATCAAGAAGGAGACGACGTACCTCTTCGAGGGTTTGTCCCTCCTTCGGAGTTCCAGCGAGAAGGAATATCGAGTAGTCGGAAAGCCCTTCTAAAACACCGAAAGCGGAGAGCATGGTCATATTCTGGTTGATGTCGATGTCTATAAGACCGGCCTTGCCGTTGTTGAGCAGTTCGCCAATGAGTTCAAGCGTGTCGCATTGAAGGGATGCAGCCTTGTCGAAACGCCATCCGAGCCAAAGTGTTTCCGCTTCCGGACCCACCACTGTCGTGTCTTGTGGTGTGGTGATGGGCTTCAGGGATGGGAAAACAGGTTGCCTCACATCTGCCCCTGGTTTCCACATGCCGAAATATTTGTCGATGATGGCGATGGTCTGGTCGGGGTCGAAATCGCCAGCCATGCAGACCGCCACGTTGTTGGGCACATACCAGTGGTTGAAGTAGTTCGTGATGTTGACAATAGACGGGTTCTTCAGGTGTTCCTGTGTGCCAATGGTGGTCTGTGTGCCGTAGGGGTGGGTCGGGAAGAGTTTGGCGCACAGAGCCTCGAAGAGCTTGTTCTGGTCTTGGCTCAGGCCGATGTTGTATTCCTCATAGACTGCCTCGAGTTCGGTGTGGAAACCGCGGATGACCATGTTCTGAAAACGGTCGGCCTGTATTTTCGCCCAGTTCTCCACCTCATTGCTGGGGATGTCCTCCGTGTAGCAAGTCACGTCCAGGCTGGTGTAAGCATTTGTACCCTCAGCGCCAATGGTCGCCATCAGTTTGTCGTATTCGTTGGGGATGAAATACTGTGCTGCCAGTTGGCTGATACTGTCAATCTCATGATATTTGGCCTTGCGTGCCTGAGGGTCAGTGATTTTCCTGTATTCCTCGTAAAGGTCAGTGATTTGCTTGAGCAATGGAGCTTCTGCTTCGGGGTTGTTGGTGCCGAACTGCTTGGTGCCTTTGAACATCAGGTGTTCCAGATAGTGGGCCAGGCCAGTTGTCTCAGCTGGGTCGTTTTTCGAGCCAGTGCGCACAGCGATGAAAGTCTGGATGCGAGGTTTCTCTTTGTTGACGGACAGATAGACCTTCAGACCGTTGTCGAGGGTGTAGATACGTGCCGCCATAGGGTCGTTCTCCACTGTCTCGTAGTTGTAACTTTTCTGAGCTACGGTGTTGACGCAGGTCATTACTGCCATGACAAGCGACAAGATAAATTTCATTGTTCTCATTTTCTTTATTGTATTGTATCCAAGAATTTTCTGAAAACCATTTCAGGGATATCCCCCAAGGTGTATTCTTTTTCTGCGTCCTGACGGACAGTCTTGACCCACAGCGTTCTGGCCTCATCGGCGACATCGGCCCATTTCCTTTCATCGTAGAACATCTTCCCTTCCTCTCTTTGGATGACGGTATGGGCATATCCAGCGCTGTTGCCGGGATAGTCGTTCTTGATACGGCGGAGGCATTCTGTCAGCGCCTCTATGGTGTTCACCACTCCGTCATCGACATCGGTGAGCAAACGCATGATTTCTTTGCGGGGAACGACTTGCCCGGCCAAGTCTATCCATTGGTCGGCGCCAGTGTCGTAAGGAGAACTCATGTGTCCATCACGGATGACATTGCCGATGAACACTTTCATCGCCATGTCATAGAAACGGTTGGCGCGCACCAAATCCTCTCTGCGGATGAAGCATTTGCCGTAGGTATATTCCTCGACATTCTCACCCTGTTCAGCCACCAGTCGGCGAAGGATGTCGCGCGCTTCCATCACTTGCTGTACCAAGTATGGGTTGGGAAAATCGGTGTTGATGTAGTCGTGCCGGTTGCCAAGTGGCCGGAGGTCACGTTTCTTCCATTTCTCCACATCTCGCCAAACACCAACCGAACAGAAGTTGCGCCCTGGCTCGATGTATGTCTTTCCTTCTGTCACAGTGATGACTGAGAAAGGCAGCGAACTGAGGTCGGGGTGGGATGTGAGGTTTCCTTTGAGCAGTGAGAAAGCGCCGATATGGGTGGGCCAGTCGATATGGCTGTTCACAGTGGTTTTTGCGCCCCGGTCGAATCTTCCCCAATGCAGAGGTCCCGTCTTGTAAAGGTGGTTGCTCTGGTTCACACCAGCGGCGGCATCATAAAATAGGAACAATCCTCCCACCAGGAACGTGGACTTGTGACGGGCGGTGCAGAAAGGACCGAGGAAAGAAGCGTTGGCTTCTCCATTCTCCATCACACAGTTGGCGAAAAACAGCGACGAAGTGGCGGTGAATCCTTTGCCGATATGCGCATTCTCACCGACAAAACAACTGTCAACCTTAGCGCCATCAACCACAGAGGCTCCTTGAGCGACGATGGTGTTCTCGATAATCACATCACTGCCAATGAATGTGGGGGCCTCATCGCAACTCAGGAGTGAGGTATTGCTGATGCGGCTCGCGCCTTGCACTTCGCAGAAGTCGCCCACGCGTGAATTGCTGATTTCACGGGTGTAAGTGATTCTCACGTGTTCGCCGATGACACCTCTTTCGTAGGAATCGGCGTTCATGGCGCATGTTTTCTTCACCATCCTGAAGACGGAGTTGCTCTGAATCATCAGGCAAGCGAGTTGTGCGGTAAGTTGGTCGGTCAGTACCACGTTAGGTTCGCCGCCCTCGCTCAACACGGACAGTTCGATGCCATTGCCGAAGTCGGTGGCCAAAGCTGAGAGGGTGCCGACATTGGAAATGTAACAACCTGGGCCGATGTCGTAACCGGAGATGTGGCCGGAGACGTTCTCTATCAAGCAGTTGTCGCCAATCGAGACATTGCGGAGGGTGGCATTACGTATGCCAGAGCGTTTCCAAAAGCCTTCCTCTACCTCTATGCTGTCGTAGAAAGCGCCCAGCTCGACCGAGCCATAAAAACTGACATTGTGCACTGCGTCGGGACGGAATTCATCCGAAACCATGACTGCCAGCCAATTCTCGGCTGTGCATCCTTGTTCTTCAAGCAAGGTGATTTCTTCATCTTCAAGCAGGCGCATAATATAAAAGGGGAGTTAAAGGGGAATTTAAAATGGGAGTTAAAGGGGGAGTTAAAGGGGACAATAGTTGGGTTAGAGGGAAGTTAAAGCGGAAGTTAAATTTCTTCTCCCTCTTCGTTGTAGTTCTGGAAAAGGAAGTCGTTGTAGGGATACTTCTGGACGTGAAGCTCCTTCACTTTCTTGTAAAGCATGTCCTTGAAGCCCTGCATATTGGTCTGTTCTTTGGCGGAGATGAAGAAGCAGTTGTCGTGCATCTTCGCCATCCATGTCTGCATCAACTCATCGAGCGAGATGTTTTCCTTCGTAGCGGGTGTGAGGTCGTCGGCCTCTTTCTCCACCCATGTGTAAGCGTCGATTTTGTTGAATACGAGAATGGTGGGTTTGTTCGAGGCATCAATGTCGGCCAGCGTCTTATCGACCACGGATATCTGCTCCTCAAAGTCGGGATGTGAGATGTCGACCACATGGAGCAGAAGGTCTGCTTCTCGTACCTCGTCAAGGGTGCTCTTGAATGAATCAACGAGGTCGGTCGGCAGTTTGCGGATGAATCCAACCGTGTCGCCCAGCAGGAAGGGCAGGTTGCCGATGATGACTTTGCGCACGGTGGTGTCGAGGGTGGCGAAGAGTTTGTTCTCCGCAAATACCTCGCTCTTGGCAATCAGGTTCATAATGGTGGATTTACCGACATTGGTATAACCCACAAGGGCCACCCTGATGAGTCGTCCGCGGTTCTTGCGCTGGGTCACTTTCTGAGTGTCGATTTCCTTGAGACGCTGTTTGAGCAACGACATGCGGCTGAGGATGATACGGCGGTCCATTTCAAGCTGGGTCTCACCTGGACCTCTCAGTCCTACGCTGCCGCCACTACCGCCTCGTTGGCGCTCCAAGTGGGTCCAAAGACGCTGCAAGCGTGGCAGCATGTATTTGTACTGGGCCAGTTCCACCTGTGTCTTGGCGGTGACTGTCTGTGCCCTCATGGCGAAGATATCGAGGATAAGCGACGTACGGTCAAGGATTTTCACCTGCAGCTCTTTTTCTATGTTGCGCAGTTGCTTGATATTGAGTTCGTCGTCGAAGATGACCATACCCACCTCGCGCTCGTTGTCTTCCTCGCTTTTGATGAAATCCTTGATTTCTGCCAGTTTGCCTGAACCCACGTATGTCACACTGCTGGGACCATTCACTCTCTGGGTGAATCGCTTCACCACCTTGGCACCTGCAGTTTCGGCAAGGAACTCGAGCTCGTCGAGGTATTCCTTGGTCTTGCGTTCGTCTTGTTTGGGCGTGATGAGTCCTACAATCACTGCGGTTTCCACCTTCGCCTCTGTAATTACAAATTCTTTCATTGATTTAGTTTTGAAGAAAACATCAAGAGGCACTACTCATTCATGGCCCCTTTTTTACATGTCGGTATCAACCAGTTATTTGTGCAAAAGTACATAAAAATAAGTGAACCTACAAAAACTCTGGCCTATTTCTCTGTTATATATTTAATTGATGAAGAATCCCGACATTAAAAGCCGTTACATGGAGGCCGAATTGGCCAACCCTAAGACATTCTTCTTCTGTTTCATCAGGTTGACAACCTTCACATACTTGCTGACAATCTGAGGTCGGAAGCGGTGTTTCTTGTCGCTTGTCTTGCCTGAATGCCCTTTTTCGGAACTTTTATCGCCCGCAACGCTTGGCTGTTCAAGAAATGTAGTATCTTTGCCGTAATAAGATTGAAGAGAATGAAGAGTGAGAAGAATATACCGTCAGAGTTCTTGAAGGACTGTTTGGCTGATGCGGTCATACGGTTGCTGGAGCAATATCCGCTAAATGAGATTCAGGTGAAGCAGATTTGTGATGTCAGCGGGTATCACCGTTCTTCGTGGTTCCGTGCTTTCCGTTCGAAGCATGAGTCGGTGACGTACAAGATGATACGGCTGTGGCAAGTGTGGGCCGAGGCGCACGGAGTGGCTGTACGCGACGAGTTCACGCTCGACAACGCTGATGCTTTCTTCCAATACAACTACGAGATTCGCGACACGACACGCCTGCTCTATCGCCGTGGTTTGATGGGCGATATCTGCAACTCGTTTACCGCCATCCTCTATGCTCATCATCGTGAAGAACCGCGCGAGGCGTACAAAGCCTCTATTTTCGCCTACTCACTCTTCGGCATCTTGCAGGAGTGGATTGTCCGCGACTTCAAGGAAAGCCCAGCCGAGATGGCGGACATCATCCGCGAGGCATTCTCGTAGGCGACTTTTACCTCAATTTGTCGCATTCCACCTGCAGCGTTTGGCATCGCTGAAAGTTTGTTGTACCTTTGCGACGTTAATGTATAAAAGGTAAAGGTACAACAATTAAATGATTTGATAAATACATGAAGAAACTTCTTGTCTTACTGGCATTAGCCCTGCCTTATTCGCTCCTGGCTCAGAATAACAATCTGCCCGAAAACACTAAACGGTCATCAACCTGCGTGCCTGAAAGTGATTTTCCACGTTACGATGACCAACATTGCGCATATTTCAAAGTGACTGCTCCTGATGCACACAAGGTGCAAGTGGCGGTGGCTGGCATCCTGCCTTTGGATTTGCAAAAAGATTCTCTCGGAGTTTGGACGGGAAAGACTACCCCCCTGCCTGTTGGCTTGCATTACTATTCACTGGTCATTGACGGTGCCTCAGTTCCGGATCCCTCTACTTATACCTACTTTACGAATCACCCAGTTAGTGGCATTGAAATAGAAGAGGGTGAAGAGGGCAATTACTACCGTCCACAACTCGGCATTGCCAAGGGACAGGTTCGCAGCGTACAGTATTATGCAGAATCTACCAAAGAGTGGAGAAGGGCATTGGTCTATACTCCGGCAGAGTATGAAACGAACAGCAAGAAACGTTATCCTGTTCTTTATTTGCAACACGGTATGAGTGAAGACGAAACGAGTTGGACGCGTGCAGGTCTGATGCATAACATAATGGATAATCTGATTGGCGCCAAGGAATGTGTTCCGATGATTGTAGTAATGGAAAGTGGCGACATCAACCGGCCTGTCTCAAAGCCCGGAGATTCCAACCCCTTTGCTGGTTTTGCTGACTTCGGCAAGACTTTCTATGAAGTAATGATTCAGGACTTGATACCTATGATAGATAAGACTTTCCGTACAAAAACAGACCGTGACCATCGGGCCATGGCAGGATTGTCATGGGGCGGTCGTCAGACGATGGAGATTGTAACCAGCAATATCGACAAGTTTTCTTACATCGGTGATTTTAGCGGGGCTTTACTGCTACAGAATCTGAAAGAAGATTTCGGTGGCATCTTGTCACGCCCCGATGAGTTTAACAGCAAGATACATTATTTCTTCATTGGTTATGGAGGAGCAGGTGATCTTGGACCATCCGATATCAAGGTCCTGGAGGGAAGCGGTGTCAAGTTTGACACCTACGAATCTCCTGGAACTGCTCATGAGTTTTTGACATGGCGCCGCTGCCTAAGAAAATTTGTTCCTAACTTATTTAAATAATTCAATTTCTGGAAGTAAGTTATCTACTTGATTCAAACACGTCCCCGTCAATAACGTATTAAACAACTAAAGAAAATGAAACAATTGTCAAAGAATATAGTTCTCTATATGTTTATTTTGACTTTATCGGTTAGCAGTGTCAACTGCCAGGACACGAATAAAAGCGGATTCTATAAAGGTGAAGTTAATACGATAATGCCTATTGAAAGCAAATATAAGAAAACGGGCAGTGAACAGGTCGCTAAGGTTGAATTCAACAGCGATAACCCAACAATAGGAAAGATTGTTGCAATCTATCCTCAGTCTATGCTTCAGTCCGACCACCTGTTTCCTCTTGTCAACATCGGTAATGCGTCGAACACGACTGCTTATGACCTGATAGAGGCAATGGAACATTTGGCTTCTTGGGGATATGTCGTGATTGGGAATATGGATAAGCAGACAGGTTCTGGTTTATCTATTTCACAGACGTTAGATGAATTCCTTGGTTTGGTTACACGGCATGACAATCAGTTCTATGGCAAGATTGATACGACAAAGATAGCTATTGCCGGTTACTCTCAAGGTGCATACGGTACGGTTATGGCGGCAACAGCATACCCTAACAGCCACCTTTACAAGGCAGTCTATCTGTGCAGCTGTCCACAGAAACAAATTGGCATCAACTTCAAGTGGGGAACAACAGACTTTGCCAAGATTACAGCCCCGCTGCTGATGCTGGCAGGAACAGGAAACTGGGATTCAAAGATTATCAGTCCCGAAGAGGCTTTTCAGGCGAACTTCGATGAAACAACAGGAAAGTTCCCCGTGCTGGCTGCACGCCACACCAGCAAAGACCATGAGGAGATGGGAGGAGAGGGTGATGCCTACATGACGGCATGGTTCTCTTATTTCCTGAAAGGCGACAGTGTAGCCGGTAAAGCCTTTGTTGGTGACGACGCAGAGATTCTGAAGAATACAGACCGCTGGATAAACATCAAAAGGAAAGGACTATGCGGTAACTGAAGAAATTATTGTTGGCTTTGGCTGCTGTACTGGACATCGGGGGTATATTGTTACCCGACTCCTATCAAAAAAACTCAAGGGGGCCATTCACGCCCCCTTGAGTCATTTTTTATGTTCCAAACGGATGATGCTGCCAGGTTGGGTCTCTACATCATATTCATATACTTGCTTGACAGGTATCTTCTCGAACGAGCTCAGCTCGGAGGAAATGAGTGGCTGCTTCACCTCCACAGGGCGTAGCAAAGCATTTGGGCAGACGCCCACAGCAGGCTTCAGATTCTTGCCTTGAAGAGGCACGTATGAACGTAAACGAAGTGTTCCGCCGATGCTGGACTTGATTTCTGCTTGTGCCAACTGTCCGTTTGACCACTTCATATCCACAGTGAAACCACCGCGGGCACGCAAACCTTTCACCTCGCCCTCTGCCCATGCGTCGGGAAGAGCAGGCAAGAGGTGCACGGCTCCGTCGTGGCTCTGTAAGAGCATTTCGCATACACCGGCGGCATATCCGAAGTTGCCGTCAATCTGGAAAGGTGGGTGAGCGTCGAAGAGGTTGGGGTAGGTGCGGCCGTTGGGGTACTGTCGAGCCTGACGGTCCTCTGGCAGCAGGTGCAGCATGTTGTTGATGATTTTGTAGGCGTGGTTGCCGTCGAGCATACGCGCCCAGAAATTGATTTTCCATCCCAGACTCCATCCTGTGGCCATGTCGCCTCGCTGGCGGAGTGTGTTGGCGGCGGCAGTGAACAATTCGGGATGAGAGTATGGTGAGATTTGGCTCGAAGGATAGAGACCATAAAGATGGGAGATATGGCGGTGTTCATCCCTGGGATTGTCGGCGTCGATGAGCCATTCCTGCAGTTGCCCGTAACGACCTATCTGCATAGGAGGAAGCTGTGCAATGGCATCCCGCAACCGCTTGGCGTAATCGGGGTCGTTGACACCTAAGACGTCCATCGCTTTCAGTGTCTGGCTCAATACGTCAAGCACTATCTGGTTGTCCATGGTAGAACCAGCAGTGACGTTTGTTCCCTTGCCTTCAGGACCATGTTCCGGCGATACTGTCGGTACTGTCATCAGCCAGCCATATTGAGGATTCACATGCATATAGTCGAGCAGGAAATCGGCTGCGCCTTTCATCACATCGAAATACTCTGCCAGGAATTGCTTGTTGCCAGTGTAGAGGTAGTGCTGCCAAAGATGTGTGGTCAGCCATGCTCCACCAGTGGGGAACATACCCCAGGGGGTGCCGTCAACGGGACCGGCTATGCGCCAGATGTCGGTGTTGTGATGCGCCACCCATCCGCGGCAGCCATACATGGTCTGTGCGGTCTGTGCGCCTGTTTGGCTAAGGTCTTTGATGAGAGTGAACAGCGGCATCTGGGTCTCAGCCAAGTTTCCCACCAGTGCAGGCCAGTAGTTCATCTCGGCATTGATGTTGATGGTGTATTTCGAGTCCCAAGGAGCGTTCATGCTGTTGTTCCACACACCTTGAAGGTTGGCAGCCTGACCACCAGGCTGTGAAGACGAGATGAGTAGGTAGCGTCCGTACTGCATCATGAGTGCTGCCATGTCTGCGTCGTATCCGCTGGAGATGCCCGTTTGGCTGTCAGCCTTGGCTGCGTATGCGGCAAGACGTTTGTCGGTTTCCAGTTCAGAATCTGCCGACTTGGCCAGTGTAAGGCTGACACGGTCGTACTGTTCGCGGTATTTCTTCACATGACGGTCGAGCAAACGCTTGAAGTTCATACCTTTCAGCGCTGCGAGAGCGTTGTCGTTTTTCTGGTGTGGGTCACCGTTGATGGTATAATAGTTGACGAAATTTGTGGCGGCGACGATGAATAGGGTGGCGGAAGTGGCGTTCTCCACACTGATGTCCTCATTCCCGTCGGTCACTTTGCCGTCGGCCAGTACTTGCACCCGGAGTTCAGCGGTCAGTCCTGCAGGCACGCCCTCTTGTTCCACATTTTTCATGGTTGCGGTCAGTTGATGTGCCTCCACGCTGCGGTTGGCCTGAATAGGACCCTCATGCGACAAACGGAAGTTCAGCTTGCCCCGTTTGCTGGCAGTCAGTTGTACGATGATGGCATGGTCGGTCTGTGATGCGAACACTGTGCGCTCGTAATTCACACCATCTACCGTGTAATGGGTGGTGGCAATGGCCTTGTCTAATTGCAAGTCGCGTTGATAATTCGTCACACTTTGATGCCCGAGGTTCAGTTTGAGGCTGCCCAGAGTCAGATAGCGCATACCATGAGGACCTTTGACCACATATTTGTCAATCAAGGCATGAGCATCACTTTCCTGCCCTTTGAAGATGAGGTCGCGTATCTCTTGCATGTGTTCCTTGGATTCTGTGGAATTGTTGTTGTGAGGCGACCCCGACCAGAATGTTTCCTCGTTGAGTTGTATCTCCTCCACCTCAGTGCCGCCATAGACCATGGCGCCCAATTGCGAGTTGCCGATGGGGAGTGCTTCCAGCCAATGAGAAGCGGGATGACTGTACCAAAGCCTGTGAGGCTGCGCCATAGCGCTTAGCGTAGCCAAGGCCATCAAGATTGTTAGGGTATAAAAGCGTTTCATATTCGTTGATTTATTATTTCTTGAACATCCAATAGTCTAAGCGCACCTCGCCATCGGCTTGGTCGAAGCAGAGATAGAGGTCGTGTATGCCGGTTGCACCATTCACTTTTGCTGTGAATGAACGGTATTTGTCGAGTGTTCCGGTAGGTTTCACGGTCAATTCACCGATGACAGGACCGTCATACTGGTCGATATGCAGGGTGACACGGCATGACCCTTGTGCGGCGGCTTGGAGCAGGAATTGCTTGGCCGATGTGCTGCCGAAATCAACACCCCTGACTCTGATATACTCCTCATTGTCGATGTCGGTGACATACATGTTGCGTTTGCCGGTGGAGAAAGGCATGTCGGCCACCACACCAGTGTTCTCTATGCCCATCTTGGCGCTCTTGAGGCCATAGCCCCAAGCCATGGTTTCGGCTTCCACACGTGTATAGGGATTCAACCAATGCAATTGGTCGAGGGGATTTTGGTCGAGCCAGTAAGGCAGTTCTTGAATGGTGCCGTCAGCATTGTATTTGATTTCGGCGCAAGTCACTGACCGACGTTCATGGTGCTCTTGGATGTCGAGGTGCATAAGGTCGTAGTTCTGTCCGAAGCAGTAGCTATGTCCCTTGAAGTCGGCGATGCCTGGGTGGTTGCCTCGGTCGCGTGGGGTGGGTGGCATGATGTACCCCATGGTCTTCCAAGGTCCGGTGGGTGAGTTGCTCATGGCGTAGCCCAGTCCTTCGGGGCAGCAGGTGGAAGCGAACGCAAGATAGTAGTGTCTATTGCGCTCGTAAAACCATGGACCCTCTTGGTAGTGCTGGATACGGTAAGGCAAGTGGGTGACACTGTCCTTGAGCGAAATCATGTCGTTGTTGAGTCGTGCGTACATTGTGATGGGGTTGCCCCAGTACATATAGGCTTGCCCGTCCTTGTCGGTGAAAACTGTCGGGTCGATATCGTACCAGTTGCTTTGGTCCCACACCAAGGGCTTTTCCAATGGGTCTTTGAATGGACCGTAAGGCGAGTCGCTGGTCAGCACGCCGATACCGTGTCCGTGCAAGGGAGCGTAGAGGTAGTATTTGCCGTCACGCTCCACACATTGGATGGCCCAACCGCCGTTGTCGCGGCTACGCCATGCGAAATCCTTGAGGGATGCCACCGCTCCGTGTTCGGTCCAGTTCACCATGTCGGTCGTGGAGTAGAGCAACCAGTCGTACATGAAGAAACCGGCTGAACTGCGCTCGTTAGGGTCGACGATATGCTCTGGCGACGCGTCATGGGAAGTGAAGAGGAAGAGAGTGTCGCCTACGACCAATGGTGATGGGTCGGCTGTGAACTTGGTCTGTGTGAATGGCATGTTGCACTGTTCGATGCCGCGCATCTGCCAGCGGTCGAAGTTGAAGAGCTTTGGACCCTTCCGGCCTTTGAAGACCAGGTAGAGGTCGTGCACACCCACTACTTTGGAGGTGATGTCGGCAACGAGTGTCTGCCAACGGTTCCAACCACCTGTGTGACCCACCTGAAGACGGGTCAACAACTGGCCGGCAAGGCTGTCGACGCGCACTTCGATTGAACCACCGCGCAAGCCACTTGCCACAACTGCGGTGAATGTGCGCGGCATCATTCTGCGGAAATCCACATTCCTCAACTTGATGTAGTCGCCGTTGTGGATGTCGGTGACATAGACGCCAACAGAATCGTCCTCTTCAGTCTTCAGCCCTTTTGAGTAGGCCATGGTTTCTGCTTCTACCATGGCATAAGGATTGAAGGTTCCCACAGGCTCCACACCCTCAACAGTGGGCATGATGGTGGGGAAAGAACCATCGGGATTGTACTTGAATTCCTCCACAGAAACGCTTCGGCCGAAACCGCCGCCACCAGGCAATTTGCCAGTGTGATAGAAGAAATAGTCGTGGCCTTTGAAATGGGCTACACCGCAATGGTTGGTGAAAGAACCCGTGTCGCAAAGCGGCATGATGGCGCCAGCATAGGTCCATGGACCTGTAGGCGTGGGTGCGGTGCTGTACGAGATATGCTCAGGAACTCCGCCTGCGGCATAAAGTAGGAAATAAGGGTCGAGACCTTTCCCCGCTTTTGCCGTTTTCTTGCCATTCTGTGGACTGACGGCGGGACGTTTCATAATCCATGGACCTTCTACGTAGCTGTCCTTGTATTCCTTGTTTCTGTCGCGTTCTTTGCCTACTGGTGCGCCGAAACCTTCTTCTGTCATTTCCATCATACCCACTTCGCCTTCATAGGATATCATGTCGGGGTTGAGTTTCAGGTAATAGACGCGGGGGTTGCCCCAGTAGAGCCACGCCTGGCCGTCATCGTCGATAAAGACGGTGGGGTCGATATGGTCCCATGAACCGTTCTCGAACAGAGGTTTGCCAATGGCATCGCGGAACGGCCCTGTAGGACTGTCGCCCACAGCCACACCTATGGCCATGCCTCCGGATATTTTCGAATGGGCGCAGACATACCAGTAGAACTTGCCGTTGCGCTCTATGCACTGGGGAGCCCAAGCACGGTCGTCGGCCCATGAGAAACTCTCCAAAGCCAAGGGAGAACCATGGTCGGTCCAGTTGACCATATCGGCAGAAGAATAAACACGCCATTCCTGCATCCAGAAGAAATCGGCATTGTCCTCATCGTGCCCTGTATAGATGTATATGCGGTCTCCGTGAACCATGGGCGCGGGGTCGGTGGTGAAACACGTCTGGACAATAGGATTCTGCGCCGACAAACTACTCATCAGCGTCATGACGGCGGCTATTGCTGTAACCGCTCGTTTTCTGTTCTGTAAATTCATCTCTTTCTGTAAATGTATGATTGATATTTGTTAGTGCAAGGTAGATATTTTATGCAAATTTACATCCTAATCGTCAATCTCGTTTCTTTTGCTGTAACACATCTTTTTGTTTTTGTATCTATCTGACCGTATCAAGACTGAGCAGAACGTTCTGAATTGGAAAAGAAATGATTATAGTTCAAAAATGAGCGAAATGTTGCCTTTATCACAATAAGAATGTGTAAATTTGCAGTTTAATAACTACATTCCGCTCAAGGAAAAGGCTTTCCTTTATTCTGATGCGGATTCCCTAACACTCATCCTAACAGATTTCGACTATGACAAGATTGTTTGCGAGAAGAACGTTGTTCTGCGTTTTATTCACAGCCATGTTTATTATTTCGGCCGATGCCCAGCGGCAGACCGACCAACTTAGTCGCGGTTTGGTGGCTTCCAAGACTGAGGGCGGCGTGTTTCTCAGTTGGCGTATTCTAGCTGAGGAGTACTACGACACCAAGTACAATGTCTATCGCAACGGCACAAAACTCAACGCCACACCTTTGACGGTATCGAACTTCACCGATCCGGATGGAACAACCTCCAGCACCTATACCGTCAGTGCTGTGGTACGGGGGGTGGAGCAGAACCAATGCCGTGCAGCGACCGTATGGAATGGCTACAAATACAGGCAATTCACCACTTGCGAGTCTGGCTACTTCGACATACCCCTTGCCAAGGTATATGACAATAATGGAAACGACGTCACCAACACCTACATCGCCAACGACTGCGAGGTGGCCGACCTCGATGGCGACGGCGAGATGGAAATCATCGTCAAGCGACGCAGCACCAAGGATGATGCCGACTTGTACGTGAGCCGGACTGACGGCGCATACGACCGCATCGACGCCTACAAACTCGACGGCACTCTGCTCTGGTGGATTGATGCCGGTCCCAACATGGTCAGCGGCGGCAGCCACGAGCTCAACATCATCGCCTACGACTGGGACGGTGACGGAGCGGCTGAGGTGTTGCTTCGCGGTGGAGACAACATGATGGTGCATGGACAGCGTGGCGGGTCACGTACCCCATATCCTCAGCGCATCGGTAGAAACGGTGTGGACACCCGTGGTTCAATCACCCATAAAGCCAACATGACCTATACCAATACAGGCGACGAATTCCTCGTTTATATGGATGGCGACCATGGTATTATCTATGATGCCGTCCGATACATGTCTTATCCCCTGACTAGAGGCAACGCCAGCGACTGGGGTGACAGTTATGGACACCGTTCCTCGAAGTATTTCTTCGGTGCTCCCTTCCTCGATGGCAAGAAACCCAGCATCTTCCTCGCTCGCGGTATCTACACCAAGCACAAGATGATCGCCTACGATGTAGACCCTTCTACGCACTCACTCACACAGCGGTGGTATTGGGAAGGAAACAGCAGTCCTTACTACGGACAGGGAAACCACAACTACAGCATTGCCGATGTGGATATGGACGGAAGGGATGAAATCATCTATGGTTCGATGGTCATCGACGACAACGGAAAAGGTCTTCATTCCACGGGACTGGGACACGGCGACGCGCTCCATGTGGGCGACCTCGACCCGTTCCGACACGGACTGGAAATCTTCGCCTGCAACGAAGAAAAACCTGCCATGAACTACCGAAACGGCACAACTGGCCAAATCTATTTCCGGCATACCAGCTCAAGCGATGATGGAAGAGCCCTTTGTGCTAATTTCACCAACAGATACCCCGGAAGCATCGGACGAAGCACCCAGACGGGCATGGTCAGCACCGTCGCTGACCAGGTCATCAGCGATTTGGGCGATTTCATCGCATGGAGCGACCTCAATTTCCGCATCTACTACGACGGTGACCTCCTTTCCGAGGTTTTCAACAGCCCCGGAACGGAACGTGAGGCGGCCATCATCAAGCCTGGAAGTGGACGACTTTTCACTTCCTCTGGATGCAAGACCAATAACTGGTCCAAGAACCATCCTTGTTTCTCGGGCGACATCATTGGCGACTGGCGAGAGGAAATCATCATGCGTGTGGGAGAAGGACACGAATACATCCGTATCTACACCACTTGCATGCCTACATCTTACCCCATCTACTCCCTATGGTTCGACCACCAGTACCGCCAGGCCATGGTGTGGCAGATGCACGCCTACAACCAGCCGCCACATCCCAGCTTTTTCCTCGGTGAACTGGAAGACCTCACCGTGCCACCACCACCACTGACCCTCACAGGACGCACGCAGATTGCCAGTGGCACGACAATCGGCAGTGGCTACAACAACCAACACCTCTTGCACCACGAGAACGCCAACACCACGCTCAACGTGACCAACGGTGCCTCACCCTATATCCTCACCATCAACGTGCCCACATGGGTACAAGGAACCAACAGCACCAACACCACCAACCCCACCATCAACCGCACTACCTACACCTGCAGTCTCAACGGAGGTGCATTGACGGGCGGCATGAGGTTAGTGAAGCAAGGCGACGGTATCCTTAATATGGCGACTGTGGATCATACTTACACCGGCGAAACGCAAATTTGGGAAGGAACAGTGAATTTCGATGGCAGCCTGCGCAACAGTTCCACCACGCTGCATCGTTTCACCACCCTCAATTCCCAAGGTTCATTCCGTAGCATCACCATGGAGTATGCGGCAAGTCTGCATCCAGGTGGCGACGGAACTGTGGCCACGATGACTGTCGATTCCCTCAACCTCAAATACGGTGCACGTGTCGTCATCGACTTCAATGGCACGCTTGCCGACAAAGTGAACACCCAGTTCATATCAATAGGCAAGAAGGACTGGGAGTTCGGACCCACCTACAACACGCCTGTTTTCCAGTTCCGCAATGCCACATCACTCGCCAACGGCAGGTATGCCATCGGAACATGTGAGACCGTTGCAGGAGAACTGTCCAACATCAAACTCGAGGGACTGAACAAAGCCGCCCACCTGAAGGTCATCGAGGGCGTCCTATATCTCGTGGTCGGTTCCTCATCCACTAATACGGATGACGAGGGCAACGCCATTTGCTCGAAAGTGGGTTCGGGCACCTTCTATTTCCGCCACTTTGCCACAGGCAAGTTCCTCACCGGCGACAACGCTTGGTGCACTCGGGCCAGCATCAGCGAGGCGGCTAATCCGGTGACTCTTGCACCAAGCGGTTCTGGCTACACCATCGAAACCAATATCAGCAACGGAGGCGACAACCACTATTTAGGCAGTAACTACTTCATGGACGGGGCTGCCGTCGCATGGACTTTTGTGGAAACCACCAACGCCAACGGACAGACCGCATACCTCATCACCGCCGACGGAAGCAACTACCTCTGCTGTGAGGGAACATCGACTGAGGTGAATACAACAACCAACGCCAATAACCCCAACGCGCTGTGGACCCTCCATACAAAGAACGCCCTTGTGGAAGAACTCGCAGGAGCAATTACCTCTCGCGATGCCACATTCCTCATTGCTGGAGCCGACATGAGCCGCAACCACGGCAGCAACAGCAGTTGGATGGGAAGTCCCAAAATCGACGGGGCCAACGATAATTTCAACGGTGAGAAATTCAGTTGCAACTTCGATGTCAACCAAACGCTCACAGGCATCCCTAACGGTGTTTACGTACTTTCTTGCCAAGGATTCTACCGCGACGGAGGATACGCTGATGCCGCATCCTTGCGGTCGGGAAGAAACGAGGCGCTCAACGCCATGCTCTACGCCAACGAGGTTACTGCACCACTGCCTTCCATCTTCACTGGAGCGGGCAGAAACGGCACCGTTGGAGTCAACACTACCTTCGGTTATATCCCTAACTCTCAGGAAGAGGCTTCCTCGTACCTCAACGCTGGGCTCTACGCTGGCACGTCTGTCACAGTGACAGTCACCGACGGCACTCTGACAATTGGCGTGAAGAAGACCACCACAGTGACGAACGACTGGACGGTGTTCGACCGCTTCCGCCTCACCTACCAAGGACCGGCGGAGACGCTCATCGCTACCAACTATGTGAGGAATGGTGACTTCGAGAGCAACTCGTATGCCGGATGGGAAACCACCATGCAGCCGAGAAACAACCAACTCACAACCAACACTTCCACATACCAGGGCTTTACCAACCATGCTTGGGAGAACTGGAAAGGCGCTGCGATGACCGGAACCATGCACCAGACTGTCACAGGTCTGCCTTCTGGTACCTATAAACTGGCCATCTCCGCTCACGTGAACGTATTGGGAACTGATGAACAGCAGTTTGTTTACGCCAACGACGACGAGGTCTATCTCAATGTGAACACTGGCTCATACGAGACTTACGTCTATGTGAACAACGGGGTTTTGGACATAGGACTCAACCAGACATCACCCATCGCCAACTGGCTTGCCTTGGATAACGTCACGTTGTATTATGTGTCGGAATCGCCTGTTGTCGCTAACTACAACGACGCTTTGGCTCGTGCCAACAGGGTCTATGGCAAGGCTTCCACTGTCTATGCCAACGTCACGGGTGATGAACTGACTGCACTCCAACAGGCATTGAACGACTATGCCAACACGCCTGCAAACGCGACTTTGCTCAAGAAGGCCATCGCTGACCTCAACACCGCTACTAATGCCTTCGTGGCTGCCAAGGTCAGTTACGACAACTACTATGCCATCGCTGCGGTCATCTCCAACCTCGGACTTGAAGACAGTGAATGGCCGTATGCTGACACCACTTTAAGGACGGCATTCCAGGAGACTCTGGCTGCCGCACCTCAAAACGCTGCTGATGCGGTGCTGAAGGCGGAAGCCCTCAACACCTCATTAAGAGTATATGTGGAGTCGAACGCCGCGGCTGTGCGGTATAACGGAGAGGACTACACTTCCTATATCACCAATGCACAAGGCATATCCACGGACGGGTGGACAAGCAGCAGCAACTGCTGGACGCTCAATAACGAGCCTTACACCGATGCTGAGGGTAATTCTAACTATTCCTATATCGATGTAAACAGCGTGACTTCTTTCACACTCTCACAACAACTCGCTAACCTGCCACAGGGCTACTATGTGCTTACAACTACGGCAAGGGCGCAGACGGGAATCTCCCATTACCAGCTTTTCGCGGAGAATGCTCAAGGAACAAGAACCACTCAGGATATACCTGCCATAGGAAACACAGGAGGGCTCTTCGGACGTGGTTGGAATGATGTCTTCCTCACCTTCTTACAACCAGCTACGGGTAATGCCACCATTGGTGTGGAGGCGTCCAACTCCACGAACTTGTGGATGTCGGCGGCTCGATTCCGCCTCTACCGTATGGAAGCCACTGGTGACGTGAACAACGATGGAAAGGTCAACATCCTCGACCTCACCATACTTATCAACAAGTTGCTGGGTGAACAACCTGAGGTGTTCAATGCCATTCAAGCAGACCTCAACTATAGTGGCGACCACAGCATTCTCGACCTCACTATGCTGATCAACATCATCCTCTCACAACCCATAGAGTGATAAAAAGCGTGATATAAGTTAGGCCACAGGCAGGTATTATCCCGTCTGTGGCCTTTTGTATATGACCTAATGGCTAATTGAGGGGTACGCCGATTTCTCAGACCTCTCCAATCAGCCGATTTCAATTTGGTAACCACCCAAGAAGGATGCACCTGGCAGAAGGTGGTTCATGAGGGGTTTGTCGCGGAACTCACCGTCAAAACCACGGTAGTCGCCCACTCCGTACCAAGGCTCTACGCAAACGAAGGGTGCGTTCTTCTTGTAAGGGCTCCAGAAAGCGCAGACAGGGGTCTCATAATATACAGTTACTACAGGATTGCCCTCTTTGTCCAGAATCTCGGCTTGGGTGGTCTGACATCTGTGGATTTGTATGGAGTCTTTACTCCAAGTCTCGTCGTTGAAGTCGATGATACCTTCCTCGCTGGTTTCCACAAGGTCTTCGGTCATGTCGTGCGTGCCGTCTATGAAACTCGTGTAGCGGTAAATGGGTGCCGAGGCATCGAGCTGGACGCGCCCGTGCTGCGCCTCGCCTTCTTGCATGTCGGGAATGTTGAAAGCGGGATGACCGCCTATTTGGAAATGTATCTCATCCTCGTCGAGATTGTCCACCTGCCATTCTATGGAGATGGAATTGCCGACCAAAGTGTAGGTGATGGTGAGGGCAAAAAGGTAAGGATAGACTTTCAGCGTCTCATCGTCCCAAAGGAGTTGGAGGGCTACCTCGTCTTCGTGCTGGTAAACGACTTGGAACTCGCGGTCGCGGGCGAAACCGTGGCGGGGCAAATGGTATTCTTCACCATCCACTCGGTAGGTGTCGTTGTTCACACTGCACACGATGGGAAACAAGATGGGTGAATGACGGGGCCAGTAATTAGGGTCTGCTTGCCATAGGTACTCCTTGCCTGTGGCATCCTTGATGCTTTGCAGTTCTGCACCAGTCTCAGAGATGAGGATGGTCAGTGTTTCGTTTTTAAGTTCTATCATATTGATGCGGTTTTATGGTTGGTTTTCAAGTAGTGTTCAGCTTTATCCAATGATTTTCTTCACCAGTTCAGTCTGCTGGACAATGAAGTCGATAGCTTGTGCTGATGTGGCGGGTTGGATGTCTGCTAGTTTCTTGCTGAGTAGCAATTGCTGTTGTGAGACATGGAATCCTCCTGCCTGGCGAATGCGTATGCTCTCACTGAGAAGATAAGCCGCTATCTGGGGGTTGCTGTCCACAAGAAGTTCAGCGAGTTGGATATAGAGTTTGGTGCGGAATTTTTCTTCTTTCTGCGTCTGAATAGCCTTACAGAGAAGTGGAATCTTGTTGGAGGGCTGAGAGGCGAGTGCAGCCAGTTCACTGTAGAGATAGGACTGGTGATGTTTGCGTAGCAGTTGTTTGTAGATGTCAACTGCTTTCTTGTTCTCGCCTGTAATCTTGTAGATGAGCGCCATGAGCCGTTGGTAGTTCATATTGTTGCGGCTGTGGCGAAGCGCTTCATTGAGGATGGGAGTGCAACGCAACCCCAATTCTGCGGTCGGGTTGGCTTCCAACTCTCGGTAGACATGGCTGATGAGGCGTGTGGCGGTGGAAGGTAGGGGGTGGCCGTTGGCTTCTGAGGCCTTCCAGTCGTCAGCTGTCAAACTGTCCATACCGCCGTTCTCCAGAAAATCCACCATCGAGAATTGTGGCGACGCGTCACTCAGGCTCAAGGCATGACGGAGTATGGCATGGTGCCCCTTGCCGTCGGAATCGTCCATGTTGGGATAGAGACGGACGAGTGCCTGGAAGATTTTCAGAGCTTCATCCACCCGTTGTTGTTCCAGTCGAAGTTTAATCATGTCGCTGGCGCACCAGAACATGGCGATTGTGGTGTAATGCCCTTGGTGAACAGCATACATGGGGCGTATCGCCTCGTATGCCTCCTCTGTCTTACCCTGTTTGCGCAGTTCGAAAATGTCTTTTACTTCCATGTTGAAGGTTAGAGTTGGTTTGTGACGCAAATATACCTTTTTTTATTGTGAACACGGTGTTTTGGGAAGAGTTTGTTTCATCATTTGTTTGAAAAAACGGCCTTTGCTTGCCTGAAAGGAGATTTCTTTGTTATTTTGCGTCTTATTAGTGAGTCAAACCGTTATAATCATGGCATAAAGCTAACTGTTGATACATTATGGCAACTATTTTTATTGTTATTCCCATTCTTGCATTGTTGATGTTCGAACTCGGACTTACGCTCCGGCTGTCGGACTTCAAGTTGTTTCTCAAGCGTCCGCGCCCTATCTTTGCCGGACTTATTGGCCAGATTGTCTGTCTACCCGTTCTGGCGTTTCTTCTGGCCTCGGCGTTCCACCTCTCTCCTCTCTTCTTCATTGGTGTGGTACTGATTGCTTGTTGCCCAGGTGGTAGCTCGTCCAATGTGTTCTCCATGCTTGCTAAAGGCGATGTGGCTTTGTCTGTGTCGTTGACGGCGTGCAGCAGTTTGATAACGCTTGTCACACTGCCGATTATCATGAGGGTGGTGATGCCTGCTACGGGAGCGGAGGCAATGGAGATTCATCTGCCTGTCGGACAACTGATAGTGCAAAACATAGTCCTGATGTTTGTTCCAATAGCATTAGGAGTCTGGGTGAGAAAGAAATGGAAGAAAGCGGCAACAAAACTCAATGCCATTCTCTCGAAGACGGCTCTTCCACTCCTTGTGCTGCTTGTGACGGTCTTTTACATCCAGCACAAACACACCATTCTCGACAATATCGGTTCTCTGGGTTCTTGCATCTCGCTTCTGGTGCTTCTTTCCATGGGAACGGGTGTATTGCTTTCATGGGTGGGACGACTTACTGGCAAGGAGAGGAAAACCATCGTGATAGAGATTGGCATGCAGAATGCAGCCCAGAGCATCGCCATTGCCAGCAGCCCTTTTGTCTTCAACAACGACACGATAGCCATACCTGCCATCATCTATTCACTGATGATGAACATCTTCCTCATCGCCTATGTAGGGCTCTGCAAGGTAAAGAAATAAGGTGCTTCACCTACATGAACAAAACAATCCGTGGCAATCGCCACGGATTGTTTTGTCTAAAGGTCTTTCGCCTTTTAAAATTAACGTGGTGTAATGATGTCATCAATGGCGTAACACCTTTTTACCCTTTGAGATGATGATTCCCTTATAACCCTGAGGTGCGGGCTGGCCATTCAGAAGAAACCATTCTCGGTCTTCCTCGTTACTTGGCATTGCCGTATTGTGGATACCAGAGGAAAGCTGGCGCAGCAAGTATATTCGGGAGATCTTCACAATGCCTGCATCGGCAGCCTGGAGGGCTACCTGGCTGACGGCACTTACGTTGTGACCGTCAAAGGAACATTCGGCTGATTCTGCCCCGGCATTCACCCATGCCTTGATGTCTTCTTCTCCCTGAATGAATATTTGGGTGGCTATGGGAGTGGGCTCAGCGAACTCGAACACAATCTTGGCATATTCTGACCAGTCGGCACTGCCCAGCCAGCATGCAACACCTCCCCATTGCACACCCTTGTAAACAAGGATGCCGTTTTCAGAGGTAACGGTTTCCCCCGCACTCTCATTCCAGCAATAAGTGAAGCGGTTGGTCATGTCAATGGGCTGGGAGTAATCTATCTGAGGCACCTCATCCTCGTTGATGTCGGCTTCGATGCCCATTGTTCCGAGCATGGCCTTTGCATAGCGGCGGCCTAATTTGCGGTAGCCTTTGGAATCGAAGTGGAGGTTGTCGCTCTGGAGTGTGCAACCTATGGACGATACGATGTGGGCCGTGGGAATGATTCTCGGCAAACGATCGATGGTGTTGTTGGCTCCGCTGCAAATGCCGTTTTGGTCGGCACCACCCACTTCACCGGCAATGAGAGGTACGTCTTCTGCTTTGAGGTTCAGTTCTGAGAGCAGACTTTCATAGACTTTCTTCACCTTCTGAAGCCAAGCGTCGTTGTAGGCGTCGCTTTCACCTTGATGCAATAGGATGCCTTTGATGACACCACTCTTTTGTGCCTCCTTGGCGCATTCAATCAGACGGCTTAAAGGATTACCGCCGTAAGCGTTGACGGAATTGATCTGCCAACCCTCGGTCATTGAATTGACGTAGGACTGCCAGCCGTCCGGATCATACAAATCAATCTTGATACCGCCGATGGCTACCACCACAACACCTACGCGCTTGTCTTCGCCGAGGTTGTCCACCATGGTGCGACCGAAATAATCGGCAGGACAGAGATTGGTGTTACAGCGAGCCAGTGGGGGGACGGCCTGGTACCATTGCCCCTTCTTTCGGGTTCCGCAGTCGAGCGTTGACATCATCTGAAAACGCTCATTGGGAGAGAGGTCGCATTCTTCAATTTCTCCTTGGCCTTCCATGTTGCTTTGGCCAATACAGAGATACACGTAAAAATTGGGGTCCACTTCAGCACGGGCATGAGTGCTTAGAAGGGTGGCTACGATTAGAAGAACCGTCAGCATGTAGTTTCTTTTCATCATCGGATAAAGGGTTATAATTAATTAAGTCTCAAGTTTCTCATTCAATAATATTTGTATGCTACAAAGTTATATATAATCTAGAAGAAAACAAATATTTTCTATTTTTACTTCGTGCTTTTTTAGAAACTACCTGGGAAAGGCATGGGGCGCAGTGATGCGCCCCATGCCATAATCAAGGGAAAAAAGACCAATGGCTAAAACCCGATTTTGTTGGTCTTGGCATCGATGTTCTCGGTCTTGCAATAGTTTTGGATGGCATCAAGGCGTTTGCCACTGTCGCCGTGCAGGATGCAATTGATGGTGTATTTCCTTGCGATGTTCTCAATCTGTCCTCCACTGAACTCGTAACTTTTGGCGAGCGACATCGACTCTGTGTCGCTGAGCTCGGGAATCATCTCGTGCCAGATGTGTTGGCGAGCCTCAATCGTGGGTTTGTCGAACCTGATTTTGTAGAGGAAACGGCGTGAGAAGGCAGGGTCGAGATTGCAGGTGAGGTTAGTGGTGGCGATGAGGATGCCGTCGAGGTCCTCCATCTCCTGGAGGATGATGTTTTGAAGGGTGTTCTCCATCTTGTCCACAGCTCTTTGCGCCCCATTCATACGCGTTCCGAACAAGGCGTCTGCCTCGTTGAAGAAGAGGATGGGGGCAACGGGCATCCGTTTGACCAGTGAGCGGTACTGGTCGAAGAGTCCTTTCACATTTTTCTCGGAGTCGCCCACCCATTTGCTCTTGATTTGAGGCACGTCCACCATCAAAATGTCGCGTCCTGTGGCTTTGGCAATCTGATAGGCCGTTTCGGTCTTGCCTGTGCCTGGGTCACCGTAGAACAGGCAGGCAAACCCTTGGTGGTATCCTTTGGCTTTCATTCTCTCGTGAATCTCTTGGTATTTATCATTAGAGAGGAATGTGAAGAGCTCGTCAACCTGATTCTTGACATCGGCATCGTAGTACAACTTCTTTTGCACCAGTTTTTCGTTCTTAATCAATCCTGCGACTACCTCTTCTGTGCCTTGTAAGTTGAAATCGCAGAGCAGGGTGCGTTTGGCGTCATCGGTCACCTTGAATTCTGTCGTGTTGGCCATACCGTCTTCGCAGGTCTGCTCGATGAGGTTCATCTTCATCAGCCTGTGGGTGCCATTGCGTAAGTCGTGTTTCGCTATTGTCAAATCACAGTCGTATTCAAACACGTCGCTGAAGTCACCAAAACGTATTCTGTTGTCGTTGTTATTGACACAAAGGTGGCAGAAAGCCAACATCAGTATCCAATCGTCTTCATCATCGTTAAGCGACAGCTTCTGGAATCTCTGCACGAAGGGAAGATGACTGTTGTCCTCCAGCAATTTGTGCGACTCTTTCTTGAACTCTTCAGCCGTGATGGTCTCGTTGGTCAGGTCATTGTAATCTTGGCTGATGATGAAGAAGAGCTCCTCAATGTTCAGGTTCTCGCGTTTGGGCGTCTTGTATGCCTCGTTGCGTTTGAGAGCGTTGAGCACTGCTGATGGTATGTCGAACGAACTTTGGTCCTTGGCATTCCTGTAGCGCAGCAAACGCTTGTGTGCCAAGGTGTCAATATCTTTGCCCAGTCGGAGTGCGCTGATTCTGCTGCAGCCCAGATGAGAAGAGATGTCGTTGAAGTCCACATTGAAAGGCCCGTTTTCCACACAGATGGAGAACACGACGGATTGCATCTCGGTAAGACCCATACGCTCCTCAAGAACTTTGGTGTAGAGGCTGATGGACTCCAATGTGTCTTTGCTGAGATTGCTGTTGCGGGTGCGAGAGGCTATCTGCTCCATTGCAGACAGTAAGTCAAGGTTCTTGTTCAATTCGTTTTGAATCTCATCCAATAATGAGGGTTTGGACTCTACGTTCTTTTTCTTTCTCGTTGTCATAGCATTTACAATTGATGATAATGATTTCAGATATAATATAGAATTAAGAGGTCAAAAATTTAATGAAAAACTTGATTTTTTTTTGAGCGCTTTTCAAATTGTAGGTGGCATTCACTATTTGCCACAAAAAAGAGTGCGCCTTTCAGCGCTAAGGTCGTTCAGTCTGTCTATTGGTTGTGTTTTAGGAAATTGTTGTTTGAGCCTTTCGCATTCCATGTCATTATATTGCAAATATACGACTTTCTTTTGATAAATGCAACTTTTCCTCTTGTTTTTTTGGGGAGGAAACGTTTTTTTCAGATGAAAGAGTCACCAGTTAGTAATGATGAGGCTCTCTTTCTGACTGTGATAAACACACCACGGCTCCTTCAGTTGGAATACTGGAGGAGCCGTGTGAAAATAGAGATGGATTGTTTCTATTCCACTTTGTTCATTACAATGGTCTTTTCTCCAACCTTGAGTGTGAGGGTAGCACCGTCGTTCTTGTCAATAGTCATAGTTGATATGCCATTGCTTAATTTCTTCAGTCCATCAATCATGGTTCCTTTGTTCTTGTCGAACTCCTGGGTGAGTAAGGTGATGAACTGGGCTTTGAGTTCGGGACTGGCGTCCATGGCCTTCTTGATTTCGTTCTTGATGTCAAGTTTGTTGATTTGAGCATCCGCGGCATCCTCGTTGAAACTGTTGTTGATTACATTGTCCTCAATCTTGTACTCGCCAGGCATGGATACCTCAAAACCGATGGTTCCAAACTCGTCGTCGGAGTAACCGATTTGGAAAATCAGACTGACATCTGTCTGGCCGAAAATGAGGAAAACGTCGCCTTGAGCCTCGCCATCGCCGATTTCCATTTCCTTTTTTGACTCGTCGGCCAATTTCCATTTGCCTTCGATAGACTGAGCCATCATCTGCATCATGGGCAGGAGGGTGAGGATGGCAAGTGTAATCAATTTCTTTGTTGTTGTCATTTTCTGTTTCTTTTATGAGTGAAAAATTCAATTTCGAGTTGCAAAATTAGACAAAAATCTTGATGAACAAGAATATCGGGCTAAAAAATCTGTTTTTCAGCGGGGAATGTCAATGCTTTCGGGCTTGAATCATGAAAACAATGTATTATGTTGTCTTTGTCATTCATTCTCCTTCCCCTTCTCGATTGTACAGACGGTCGAGAATCTGAAGCACGTTTTTTCCGTCCTCAGTGTTTTCGAAAAAGCCATACGCTTTCTTGGAGAAATTGAGGTTAATGCCCTGCTTCATGTCTTCAGGGATAATCTCGCATTGCACCACTTGCACGAGTTCTATCTCTGTGGTCATGACTCCAGGACTGTTGATTTT
>JAFXVU010000043.1 GCA_017534705.1 Bacteroidaceae bacterium | reverse complement strand
TATCTGGTGCGCCGTATGGACGAGAACACCGCGCCCGACAACTTCCTCACCCACTCCTTCAACCTCAAACCCGACACCAAGGAATGGAAAGACTTGCAGCAGCAGTTCATCAACGCCTACAACATGAAGGACACCATCACCCATATCCCTACCCGCACCCAAGACCGCAACAAGCCTTACGTGGGACAGGAACCTGTGGATGAGATGATTAACGAACCCGACACCGACTTCGACCGCGATGTGAACCAGCAGTGGGTGGAGAAGATTTTCGCCAAATGGAAGAGTACAGGCAAGCAGCCGGTGAAAGCCACCCATACTGACGGCGAATGGCAGCCAGGCGAGATTCTCCCGACCCAGATTGGCGCAGAAACCGTATTCAACGACGACAAGGTGAAATACTTCGACCGCAGTCAGGACGGCGAGGTGGAGGTCTGCGAGATGTCGCGCGCCGACAAGGTTCAAGCCCAGCAGATGCTCGCCATCGCTGACGCCGACCCCAAGGGCTGGCGCAAAACCACCATCGAGGAACGTCACCAAATCATGTACAAGGCCGCCAACCTGCTTGGTCAGATGCGTGGCGACCTGATAGGTGCCATGTGCGCCATTACAGGCAAGACCGTGGAGGAAGGCGACGTGGAGGTCAGCGAAGGCATCGACTACTGCCGTTTCTACACCACCACGATGAAGAAATACGCCGCTCTCGATGACGTGGAATTCTCAGCCAAGGGCACGGTATTGGTGCTCTCGCCCTGGAACTTCCCCTGCGCTATCCCCTGCGGAGGTGTGGTGGCAGCCCTGGCCAGCGGCAACACTTGTATTCTGAAACCCGCCACCGTGGCAGCCCCCGTGGCTTGGCTCTTTGCCAAGGCCTTCTGGGACGCCGGCGTGCCACGCGAGGCTCTGCAAGTGGTCATCACCAACCGTGAGGCCACCGACCTGCTCACCTCGTCACCAGTGGTGAAGCACATCATCCTCACAGGCGGTACAGAAACCGCACAGACCATTGCCCGCAACAACCCACGCAAACCGCTGTCTGCCGAGACCGGTGGCAAGAACGTGATGATACTCACTGCCAGTGGCGACCGCGACCACGCCATCATGAATGCCTGCCGTTCAGCCTTCGGCAACGCAGGTCAGAAGTGCTCCGCCTGCTCCCTGTTGTTGGTGGAACGCTCCGTCTATAACGACCCTGAATTCATTGAGAAACTCAAGGACTGCGCCACCAGTTACAAGGTAGGTCCTGTATGGAACGCCGGCAACATCGTCGGTCCGATGATTACCAACAAGAACGACAAATTGGAACGCGCCTTCCAACTCGACGCAGGCGAGAGATGGCTGGTTGAGCCAAGTTTTGTTGACAAGAAGAAGTTTATCATGCGTCCGGCAGTGAAACTGGATGTCAAACCCGGCAGTTTCACCTTCCGCACGGAGTTGTTCGCACCATTGCTCGCAGTGGCACCTTTCGACACCCTGGAGGAAGCCGTAGAACTGGTCAACGGCCTCGACTACGGACTGACCAGTGGTTTGCAGTCGCTCGACGAGAAAGAGCAGCGCTACTGGAAGAACCACATCATGGCGGGCAATCTCTACATCAACCGCGGCATCACTGGTGCTGTGGTGAACCGTCAACCTTTCGGCGGCATGAAACTCAGTGCCTTCGGTGGCGGCGTGAAAGCCGGTGGTCCCAACTACTGCGCTTGCTTCCTCCATTTCCGTGACAAGGAAGGCAGCACCACCGACTACAAGGATTCGTACAGGATATGGTATGAGAAGGAGTTTGCCCATGCCCGCAACATCCAGCCCAAGATTCGTGGAGAGCAGAACGTGTTCCGCTACCTACCCTTGAAGGGAGGCATGATTCTGCGTTTCAGAAAAGACGACACTGTGGAGCAAGCAGAGATGGTGGCCTACGCCGCCAAGACAGTAGGCACCCCGCTGACCATATCCGTAGAGCCAGACGACACCCGTCTTGACAATGGCGCGGCAGTCCTGAACGGTGCCAAAGTGAAGAAACAGACCCTCGAGGAGTTCATCGCCGACATGAAGAACTACGAGCGCATCCGCACCTTGACCGACCAGTTGCCCGACGAGATTTATGTGGCCGCAGCCGCCAACAACCAGTACATCGCCACCGCCGCTCCCGTGAAGGACGGCCGTATCGAACTGATACACTACATCAAGGAACAATCCATCGCCAACGAGTACCATCGCTATGGCTCGCAGATAGAGGTTCCGAAAGTAGAAGATTAACTAAAGACAAGCCAAAACAAATATGAAAATGACAGACAGAATCAGGCGGCTGCGTGAGCAAAGCCTCAACGCCGTGAACCGCATCACGGCAGAACGCGCCCTCTTGATCACCGAATTCTACAAGTCAGGCGTAGCCGCCTCCGAACCAGTTCCCGTGCAGCGCGCACTGTCGTTCAAGTACATCCTTGAGCACAAGTACATCTGCATCAACGACGGAGAACTCATCGTGGGCGAACGCGGACCAGCCCCAAAGGCGACTCCCACCTATCCAGAGATTTGCATCCACTCCATGCAGGACTTGCAGATACTCAACGACCGCGCCAAGGTGTCGTTCAAGTCAGACGAGGAGACCCGCGCCGCCTACCGCGACATCATCATCCCCTTCTGGCAAGGCAAGAGCAACCGCGACCGCATCTTCAGCAGTCTGCCCCAGGAATGGAAAGACGCCTACGCCGCTGGACTCTTCACCGAATTCCAAGAGCAACGTGCACCAGGTCATACCGCACTTGGCATCAAGATGTTCCATACCGGTCTTTTAGACCTGAAGGAACGCATAGCCGATAGCATGGAGAAAGTGGATTTGGTCAATGACCCCGAGGGCGTCGATAAGCGCGATGAACTGCGCGCCATGGACATTGTCTGCGACGCCATGATTGCCTATGCCAACCGCCATGCCGACAAACTGGAGGAACTGGCCGCCACAGAGCAAGACGAGCAACGCAAGGCAGAACTCCTGGAGATGGCCCGCATCTGCCGCAAGGTGCCCGCCCATGCCCCAGAGACCGTTCACGAAGCCCTGCAGCACTATTGGTTCATCCACTTGGGTGTGGTGACTGAGCTCAATCCCTGGGACTCCTTCAACCCTGGCCGTCTGGACCAGAGCCTCTACCCACTCTACAAGAAAGAGATGGAAGAAGGCACCACCACCAAGGAAAAAGTCTATGAGGTGCTACAGTCGTTCTGGGTGAAATTCAACAACCACCCGTCGCCCCCCAAGGTTGGTGTCACCGCCGAGGAGAGCAACACCTACACCGACTTCTGCCTCATCAACGTGGGCGGTGTCAAGGAGGACGGCAGCGACGGTGTGAACGAGATGTCGTACATCCTGCTTGATGTCATTCAGGAGATGCGCCTGCTGCAGCCCAGTTCCATGATTCAGGTGAGCAAGAAGAACCCCGACCGTTTCATCCGTCAGGCAGTGGAAATCATCAAGACGGGATTCGGCCAACCATCCGTCTTCAATACCGACGCCTTGGTGCAAGAGATGCTGCGTGCCGGCAAGGACGTGAAAGACGCGCGCAACGGAGGTTGCTCGGGTTGTGTGGAGACAGGTGCCTTCGGTACTGAAGCATACATCCTTACGGGATATTTCAACCTGCCCAAGATACTGGAACTCACCCTGAACGACGGCTTCGACAAACGCACTGGCAAGCAACTGGGTCTGCACACCGGACAAGCCACCGACTTCAAGACCTACGAAGAACTGTTTGCCGCCTACAAGGCACAGGTCAACCACTTCATGCGCATCAAACTCAGCGGCAACAACATCATTGAACGCATCTTCATGCGCAATATGCCCGTTCCTTTCCTGTCGGTGCTCATCGACGACTGCATCGCCAAAGGCAAGGACTACATGTGTGGCGGTGCCCGCTACAACAGCACCTACGTGCAGGGAGTGGGCTTAGGCAGCATCACCGACATGCTCACCTCATTGCGCTACAATGTCTATGACAAGAAGAACGTGACGATGGAAGAGCTGAAAGACGCGCTCGACAACGACTTCAAGGGTTACGAGGAACTTCAGTACCAATTGGTTTACAACACGCCTAAATACGGCAACGACGATGACTATGCCGACGAGCAGGAAGTGGAGGTGTTCAACATGTACTACGACGCACTGAACGGGCGCAAGTCGCCCCGTGGCGCTGACTACCGTGTGAACATGCTGCCCACCACCTGCCATGTGTATTTCGGCAAGGTCACAGGAGCAACACCCGACGGACGCAACGCCTGGAAAGTGCTGTCGGAAGGCATCTCGCCCGTGCAAGGCGCCGACACCAACGGTCCAACAGCCGTGATACGCTCCGCCGCCAAGATTGACCATATCAAGACGGGCGGCACGCTGCTCAACCAGAAGTTCACCCCATCGCTTCTATCGACGGACGAGGGTTGCTACAACTTGGTACACCTCATCCGCGCCTACTTCCGCATGGACGGCCACCACATCCAGTTCAACGTGGTGAACGCCGACACTTTACGCGACGCACAGAAACACCCGGAGAACTACCGCGACCTCATCGTCCGTGTGGCAGGCTACAGCGACTACTTCAACGACCTTGGCGAGGATTTGCAGAACGAAATCATCTGCCGTACCGAGCAGACCACCTTCTGACCTCCGTGTTCTGCCGAGGTTTGAAATCATATTCTGCAGCGAATATTTGGTGGTGTGTGAGAGTTTTTATATCTTTGCACCCCAGAAAGGGACGGCGGCAGACGCAATAAAACGGTCCTTAGCGATTCAGCACATCTAACAATGGTGGAGGACAATCAAGACAGATTGATTGCCGCCACAAAACACAAACAGGACAATGAAAGAATATCAAAAACCCGAATTCAGTGTGGCAGAATACGAAACAGAACTCATAGTAGCCATGTCGTGGAGTGATGAAGAAACCGACGAGGCACTTGTTGGCGGTCGTAGTGATGCTTCCACGGATTGGGAGGAATCTTTCTGGGAGGGTCGCGAATAATCGCACTTCTACACTCAGCATAGTTTAAAAAGGCATAGGACTGGAGACAGTCTTATGTCTTTTTATGTTGTATACAGCATCCGCTTAAAGGATGGTCCAAAGCTACTAACACTCATACACACATCGGTTCAAGTAGCTGAAAAAAACGAAAATATGCTTAAAAAGCATTGGAGATTGATTGTAATCCAACAAAAAACGCTATATTTGTACAGACTAACCCAAAACTATATTTTATGATGAAAACTTCAACCCTTTTACTGTCCCTCGCACTTAGTCTGACAGCAACCACCGCAACCCATTCACCAGAGCAGACAAAAAGCGTCAAAGTATCAGAACCCGAGCCAAGCATGCTCTTGACAATGAAGGCGAACAAGACCAAGGTGATAGATATCGCCTCCCTACCCACCTCTTTGGAAGAGCTGCAAGCCATGAGAGGCGCCGACCTGAAAGACGAATATGCAGTAGCGGCTTTAGTCGTGGCTGTGCTCTGCAACTACGAGAAAGACAAGGAGACCACCTTCGAGATGCTTGATTTCCTCAATGGCCCGACCGACATAAACACTTTCACCAAGCAGTTCATTCGCGACCGACTGGAGGGCAAGCAGTACAAGACCTTTTCGTTTTTCGAGGGCACCTCTCCTCAAAACAATTACCAAACGAACGCGCCCTACAAGGTAAAAGTGAGTTCCAACCCATATAGTTACCAGGACAACAACTACGCCACACTCTACTTGCAGTCTTCAGGAGCCGACAACCCCCGCCCCATCAAGCTCCGCAAGAAACCAAGCACAGGACAATGGTTCGTCGTTGATTACAATTTCCTCGCCGACATCAGGATACCTGTCGAGCAGGATGAATGGTACTAACAGTATCCACTAACGAACTTACACACCAAAAAACAGCATAGGGGATGTTGCCAATACGCAGCATCCCCGATGTAACTTATTCACATTATAAAAAACAATCATTACAAAAGAACAATCATTATGAAAGCAAACAGCACATCCATGACACTGCCCGTGTCAGCATTTGAAAACAATCGATTTATCGTGGTGTATGACAATAAAAAATACAGTATACGTCTGCATCCTTCACAAAAAAACATTACTGAAATCCATGAACTTCCTTGTATAGTCACCACCGATGAAAACGGCAATGTGACGATTAAACAAAACTTCAAATCAAAACTGAACGAGTTATACAGGAAAGATGCCATCAAGGATTTTATTGTCAAACGCGATTATAGGCCGAATGGTTCCAATTATGTGGAGATTATCGACAAATATGGTTTCACCACTTATCTGCAAAACCTCAATATTACCAAACCTTTTATCAACGGCCAGAAAATCAAATGCAAGATTATCGGTATCACCACTTCGCGCCCCATCGTGAAGTATTTCTCCGAGGGGTATAGTTCCGACACCGAAATCAACGCCCAATACATCGAGCAACTTATCCTTGAACAAAGCAGTCACTCAACTGAATCCGACAAAGAAGAAGCACAAGCCAGCCCCTACACATGGGATGTGAAGACCTTTGCCAACATGTTGCTCTCGAACGAGAGCCAAGGCTCTTTCAATGCCGAATGCCACCAATGGGTGCTCAGCATGGCCAAGGAGTCGGACGACAAGCCCGGGCTTCTCACGACCATCAGGGAACAATGCAAGAACCTGCTTGAACGCTCAGAACTTCTCAAGAGTTGCTCGAGCGATACAGAACGCGATTTCTTCCAGAACCGCATCACGTTCATCATTGAGCGGATAGGCTATTTTGTGGAAGCGCGCAAGATGCTTCAAGACAGCGAGAACGAAGACAAGGACATCGCCTCGGAGTTTGTGGACAACATCCTGGAGAAACTGAGGTGCTCAGGTTTCATATACCATCCCAACAAGAACTTCTCCATCATGACCTGCCTCTTCCTCCTCTACCCCGAGTTAATGCAAGAGAAGATAGAGAGCATCTTCGACCTCCTGCGAAACGACTTTTACCTGTGGTTGCGTGAACCCTTCAGAAGTGAGTTCATCAAACAGCTGGAATTTTTCATTGCTGTGACCATTCCCAAAATCTCACCTGCAGAAACAGGCAACCAAACGGTAGAGAACGCCGTTTCCGCCCTCGCCCTCCAGCTTCTTTTGGCGAAAGACGAGTCGGACGACGAACTGCTCGACATCGATGTGAACCGCTCCGCATTCCTACGTCTGTCCTCCCATCTGGTTCCACAAGACTCCGACATCAAAGCCTTGTTGACAGGAGCGTTCATGAGTCTGTTAGGCGTACGCGCCATCGGTAAGTTCTACAACGAGGGGCAAACCAACAACCCTGTAAGCCTCGCCATAGTCACCGCCAACAACAAGGGCATCAAAAGCCAGAACGAGACCCCGCCCAACGTGGAGTTCACCGGCGCCGGAGTGGTGATGACCTATAACAAGGAAGGTTTCCGTTTCTATCCAGCAGACGCCGCTGATATCAGCGAGAATGTGTTGCCAGAAGGGTTGCTCGACTGGAACACCTTCCGCGTGTGCATTCCCTTCCAGAAGGGCGTGAAAAAGAAAGCCAACACCAAAGACATCTACCAGTTCCATCAATTATGGAACGACATAGAACTGGGTCTGTTCAGTCCCCACGACACCACGTCCAAGAGTGACAGTAAAAAACAAATGGCCTGGGTGGGTGCAGAGGTGAAAATCATGATGACCCATCAGGACATGAGGGACAACAACAAATTCTATTGCCGCATCGTGGACGACAAATACATGGGTGAGGGCTTCATCTACGTTCAGTGTTCCAAAGGCAGGAAGACCAAATACGGCATCGTTGGCTATGACCCCAAGCCCGACATCCAGTGCTTTATCAACAACAACGGGCATCCGATGCTGCTCGATGCCGAGGTGATAGAGAAACATGAAGACGGGACCCTGGAATTCACCATGCGCGAGAAAATCAACGAGGCTTTGATGGAAGTGGATTACAATGAGCCCATCCAATGCTCCGTAGGCGTGAAAGCCCCCAATGTGAAGACTTACCCTGCCGTGAGTTTTGAAGGAGAGTCCATCTCCATCGACGGCATACCGAAGGACATCACTCTCAAGCCCAATGACATCGTGGAGGTGGCTCCCCGAAAATTCGATGGTGGATACGTCCACACCACCTTCATACGCAAGTTGGAAGGTGAAGTTTTCAACATCACCGAGGCGTTCCGTGAGCTGATGCTCTTCTACAGCGACGACAACGAGTACATCGACCCCGACTCCATGATTGACAGCGACGAGAACGAATCGCTCGACGTGATTATCCCTCCTAAGCACATGACGGAACTCATCGCCATCATCGACCGCCTGTCGGTACTCGACAACGACTATGTGAAAGCCTACAATTATCTCGGCATCGCAGTGATTCTCGCCCGCATGATGGGCAACGACGAGCAAGTGAACTACTTCAAGAAGCGCATGGAGATGATTCTGCTGCTCCACGACTTCGCCATGAACGACTCCATCGACGAGGAACGTCTGAACAAACTCAAGGACATCGACAGCAACCTTTTCGAGAACTTCAGTTTCCTTCGCACCCGCATGATGCAACTTCAAATCGTGAGTTGCAACGGTTCGGACTCCGCCGAGGACAACCTGTCGCTCTGGCGCATCATCAACAGCAACGAGTACCATGACCTCCACAAGCTCGCCTCATGCGTCCTTGCCCACAACCTCATGTACCACAACCACCTGCCCGACATCGCCGAAACCATCCACGCAGAGATGAAACGGCTGCTCAACCTCAAGGGAGAGATGTCGGAAAAGAAATACTACGGAAAGGAAGACCTCTACACAGAGTTCAAGATGTCGCTGGTGATTCCTGAGAACAGCACCAAGTTCGACGCCAAGGCCCAGAC
>JAFXVU010000042.1 GCA_017534705.1 Bacteroidaceae bacterium | reverse complement strand
GCCGCAAGATACAAGCGCTAGACTTGAAAGAAGCATGACAAAAAGGATGATGTTTTTTGGAATACAGTCCATGATGTAGGTTATTTAACTGAACAGTTGATTTAGTCTGTTATCTTTGTCTTAAGTTCCACTTGATTTTGTAGCTGTTGAAGTCATATTCGGTGAGGGTGGTGATGCCGAACCACAAGAAGTGGCAGAACTGGCGGCGTATATCCGCTCGGCATACCCTTCCCTCCGCACCGCTTGGTATTCGGGACGCCAGCAACCATCAGAAGAACTGATGGACCACAAATACTATGATTACGTGAAGGTAGGACCCTACATCAAAGCCAAGGGACCGCTCAACAGTCCTACTACCAACCAGCGCCTCTACCGCATCGATGCTGATAACTCCCGCACCGACCTCACCTCCTGGTTCTGGCAACGGCGCGGATGAGAAATTAGCGCAAATGGAAACACCTTGAAAAATACTCTTGATGCAGAAAGAAGAACTGCATCAAGAGTATTTTCATTTATAGATGTACTTCCTTATCTACAACTTCTCCATTGATGATACGGAAGGAGTTGAGGTGAATGCCATTGTGTAGGGAGAGGATGGCATAGCGGATGTTGGGGTCATTGGCCAAACGGATATCCTCTTCTGATGGTCGTGAGGGCGATGCTGGATGACTGTGCCAGTTGGCGAGAATTTTCAGTCCTTTTGAACGAGCGTATTTCAGTGCTGCAAACTGGTCTTTCGGAGCAAAGGAGAAATGCTCGGATGAATGGTCGATATTTTCCATCCAGTAATTCTCTGTGACCACAGTTTCAGTATTGTCTTCTTCTGTGGAAGTGAGCCCAAGCAGGTAGCCACAAGTCTCATTGGGAGCATCCTGCTGGGCTTGATTAATCAATTCTTTGATGATTTCTTGTGGAATTCTCATCGCTCAGTGGTTTTTAAGGTCGCACGCAGCCTGCTCGTAATCTATTAAGTTGTGGATAGTGGGATTCTTTCCACAGATAGCGCACGTTTCACGTTGTTTGACCGCAATAGTTCGGAACTGCATCGTCTTGGCATCGAAAGAAAGGAGTCTGTTGGTTAACAACTCGCCTATTCCTGTGAAATACTTAAGTGTCTCAGTGGCTTGGATGGTACCGAGCATGCCGGCTATGGCACCGAGTACACCTGCCTGGCTGCATGTGGGAACGGCTCCAACAGGGGGAGGCTCTTTGAACATACAGCGGTAACACGCCGTTCCAGGAAGGTGTGTGAAGGTCTGGCCATTGAAACGAAGGATGCCTCCGTGTGAGAAAGGTTTGCCTGCCATTACACAAGCGTCGTTGATGAGAAACTTCACAGGGAAATTGTCTGTGCCATCTACAATGAAGTCATATTCCTTGATGATGTCGAAAGCGTTTGATGAATCGAGGAATTCATAGTAGGTGTTTACTTTCACGTCGGGATTGATGGCCTGGATTTTTTCCTTGGCACTCTCAACCTTTGAACGGCCCACATCTTTAGTGAAATGAATCACTTGGCGTTGAAGGTTGGAGATGTCCACCACGTCGGCGTCAACAATTCCGATGGTGCCGATGCCAGCCGCGGCAAGGTAGAGCGACACAGGCGCACCCAGTCCACCTGCACCTACTACCAGCACTTTGGCCTGCATGATTTTTTCCTGACCTTCCACACCGACATCCTTCAACAGAATGTGACGTGAATAACGCTGTATCTGTTCTTCGGTAAAGTCTATCATGATGATTTACTTGTTTGTGGTTTTCTATAAGCTTCCTCCACCCATGAAATACAGGAAATCGACGGAGTCTCCTTCCTTGATTTGCAGGCTGTCCCACTCGGTACGGTCCACGAAGTCATCGTTGACCTGCACGCTGACCATGTCGGATTGCTGTACGTCGTTCTGCTTGATGAGTTCTGTGAGGCTGAGAGGTAGCGACACTTCCTGTACCTCTCCGTTAACTGTGATTTTTGCCATACGTTTATCTTCCAATAATCTTTTTTACTGCAATTACTAATTTGTCCACGTCTTCTTTGGTATTATAGAGTGCAAAGGTTGGACGGACGCTCATTTCATAGCCAAGAGCACGCAGCGCCGGTTGCGCACAATGATGGCCGGCACGTACTGCTATACCCTCCTTGTCGAGTAGTGTACCCACTTCGGGAACGGGAATGCCATCGAGTACGAAACTCACAACCGACACGCGCTGTTTCGGATTACCGATGAGTGTGAGACCCGGAATATGGCCCAATTGCTCACGGGCATATTCTGTCAGTTGGTGCTCATGGTGCTCAATGTTGCGAATTCCGATGTGACTTACATAATCGAGCGCAGCACCCAACCCAATGGCATCTGCTACGTTTGGCGTACCTGCCTCGAAACGTGCTGGAGGCACATTATATTCCGTTCGCTCAATGGTGACATCCTTAATCATATTTCCACCACCTTGCCAAGGTTGCATTTTGTCTAACAGTTCCTTGCGGCCATAAACCACACCAATGCCATTTGGCCCGTAAATCTTATGCCCGCTGAACACAAAGAAGTCCGCTCCTAATCGCTGAACATCTACAGAGGTATGAGCAATGGACTGAGCACCGTCTATCAATACTGGAATATGGTGTGAGTGGGCAATGTCGATGATACGTTGTACATCGTTGATGGTGCCAAAGGTATTGTTCACATGACCTACAGAGACAAAGCGAGTCCGAGGCGTGATAAGCCTTTCCAACTCAGAAAGGATAAGGTCGCCGTTCTTGTCTGTCGGGATGGCTCGAAGGGTTGCTCCACGTTCCTGGCAGACACGTTGCCATGGAACGATGTTGGCATGGTGGTCCAATTCCGAGACAATCACATCATCGCCTGGTGTCAGAAACTGACGCCCATAGGACTGCGCGACGAGGTTAATTCCTTCAGTGGTGCCGCGCACGAAGATAATCTCTTCACTGGTTGCTGCGTTGATGAATCGTTGCACCTTCTCTCGCGCCTCTTCGTAGGCATCGGTCGCACGAGCAGCTAGTGTGTGTGCCCCACGGTGGATGTTCGAGTTGTACGTACGGTAATAGTCTGATATCTTGTCGATCACTTGGTTAGGCTTCTGAGTTGTTGCGCCATTATCAAGCCATACGAGGTCGTGACCATTCACTTTCTGTTGCAGAATTGGAAAGTCGCGTTTGATTTCTTCCGACGATAGGGTATCAGTCTCTTCATAATTGAAGTCCCTCAACTTCTGAGTCTCAGGAATGCCGATACCGAAACCGTTCTCGTTAGGAATGGTCGTTGTATGGGGTTCCTTGTCACCGATGTATGGTAAATCGCTATAACTGCTACCGCCCGTCAGAAGTTGGTCGAAGTCAACTTTGATATGGTCGAGATGAAGAATCTCATCAGGTATGATATCCTTTCGTAGTTCTTGAACCTCTTCAGGGCAGTACTTTTGAGCGATTTCCTTCAGCAATGACAGGGTACCGTCTTCTATACCGTAACCATTGATGTTCTGAAGTCCTATCATTTATTTCTCTACTTTATTTCTGTGCTGATAGTCATGATAATAACCTACTTCCACGTTCTCTAGAACGGCGATGGCATCGTCGGTGAGTGTGGCGAGCGAGAAGTATTTCGTAAGCAGATAAGAAGCCACACCGAACTTGTCAAGGCCCATCAGACGGGCACTCATCGACGGTGCGATTTCTCCTGGTATACCACTTTGATGCAGGCCAATGACACCCTGGTTCTTTTCTCCTACACGGACGAGGATGATTTTTGTGGTGCCTACACCGCGGCCCGTCAAGTACTGTCCTTCCACTTCCACTTTGTCGCTTGGGATAATGGGGACACCGCGCCACAGAATGACCTTTGTACCGAAGAGGTCAGTTGTCACAGGCGGAACACCTCGCCAAGTACATTCGCGCTCGAAGGCAGCGATGGCTCGTGGATGGGCAATAAAGAAGGCTGGTTCTTTCCATACCAAAGACAGCAGTTCGTCAAGGTCGTCTGGGGTGGGCGAGCCATAGCGGGTGGTGATGCGGTAGGCGGGGTTGGCTGCTGCCAACAGACCGAACTGCTTGTTGTTGATTAACTCCCACTCCTGACGTTCTTTTATACTCTCGATGGATAAGCGCAACTGCTCTTCCAACTGATTGTAGGGGTTGTTGTAAAGGTCGGAAACGCGGGTATGCACACGCACCACTGTCTGCAGTGTGTTCAGGGAGTATTCTGTGGGTTGCTCTTCGTAATCTATATAGGTCTCGGGGATGATGTTGTCTTCTTCATGACCCGACACAAGGTCGATATGCTTCTCTCCATGGTCGTTGACAGTGGCTTTCAATCTCAGTTGCTTGTCAACTGCTTTGTTGAATGTCTCCCGAAAATCGGGTACCTCCTTGATGAAAGTTTCCAACTCATTCAATTTCAGACCGAGAAACACTGTAGGTGTAATTGCCCTAACAGATACCGTTGAAGCAGCGTCATCCAGTAGGTCGGTTTCACCGAAGTATTCGCCATCGCCCAGCAACGCGATACGGAGTTCTTCACCATGAGGCCCCTTACTGATTACCTCTGCCTGGCCGTTAGCTACAATGAAGAACTTTTGCTTGTCTTTTCCTTCCTCGACAAACAATTGTCCTATCTCCACTTCCTTCGTTTCAAATGAACGGGCAAGACGATCCACTATCTCATCCTCAAACTCAGAGAACAGAGGAATGGCTTTCAGACTTTTGGCTGAGAACGAGGGCTGGCCATTCAGGTACTGGATGGGCAATCGCTCGCTTTTGCGGAGTTCTACTTTTGTGCGGTTGACACGGAATGTGCCTCCGCTTACCTGCACCCATGGAAGAAGTTTCAACAAAAGCCTCGGAGTGATGGAACCCATCTGTGGGGCGGTCTTGGTGGTTGTCGCCAGTCTTCTGGCGGTAGCAGTGGTCACACTGCGCTGAAGATTTGAATCTGACATTTTTTTACTACTTGTTTTAATGGAGTTGGAAGTATTTGCCTGAACTATTGTTCTTTATGAGCAAGCAGTCAATTAACCTAACTCCTTGGTTATATATTATTTCTTGATTATCACTTTGTGTGTGGTTCCTTCCACATGTTCTATTCCAACCACGTTGTATCCTTGCTCTGTGGCGTTGCGGGGTACGTTGTCGAGTGGCTCGCCCTCTGATAGGAGCACCTCCAGAATATCGCCCGGCTGTAACTTCGATAGTTCAATCTTGGTCTTGACGAAGGTCATAGGGCAGTGCTCCTTCGTGATGTCTAAAGTTTTTGTTGCCATAGTCTTTCTTATATTTTTAGATAAACAGTGTTTGTCCTCCTTCGCTAATGTTCAGAAACGAAGCAACGCCTAACACGTCTTTGACCTCAGGAATGAAATCTTCTTTCTTCAGCCCGAGTACATGCATGGCCATCTCGCAGGCGTAGAAATTGATGCCAAGGACTTTGGCCGCTTCCACCAGTTCTTCAAGTGTGGCCACATTGTTCTTGCGCATCAGATACCGGAAAATCTTCGGTCCCGCGCCGAGAAAGTTAAAACGGCTTGTGGGCGCAACATGAAGACCACCCATTATGAATCCGAAAATCTTGGTCAGCCAGTTGCCTCCTATCAATGCTCTGCCTTGCTTCTTCTTGATGGCATCAAGTCCCCAGAATGTGAAGAAGATGTTCACTTCATAGCCAACGGCTGCCGCACCTGTTCCAAGCGTGAATACTGCTGTCAGTTTGTCGAAATCACCACTAAAGGCGATGATACTGAGTTTCTTTGTCTCTGCCATAGTCATTCTTTATCGAAATTATACAATTGTGTACTCAAATAACGTTCACCAGTGTCGGGTAACAACACAACTATACGTTTGCCCTCGTTCTCGGGACGTCGTGCAATTTTTATGGCTGCGGCTGTGGCAGCTCCACTGGAAATGCCTGTAAGGACGCCGTCTTTCGTCGCCAGCAACCTACCGGCAGCAAACGCTTCTTCATCCTTGATGCGAATGATTTCATCGTATATGGTTGTATTGAGTACTTTTGGTGTGAACCCTGCGCCTATGCCCTGAATCTTATGAGGACCGGGACGCTCACCGCTAAGTACGGATGATGTGTATGGCTCCACGCCCACAATTTTAATCTTGTTGTTGTATTGCTTAAGCACTTGTCCAACACCTGTAATCGTGCCCCCAGTACCAATACCTGCTACAAAGATGTCTACCTGCCCGTTGGTGTCACGCCAGATTTCCTCAGCTGTAGTCAGGCGATGTACCTCAGAATTGGCTGGATTCTCAAATTGTTGTGGAATGTAGGCATTACCGATTTCTTCCTTTAGTTCTTGCGCTTTGCGGATGGCTCCTGCCATACCCTCGTATGCTGGTGTCAACACCAATTCCGCTCCCAATGACTTGAGGAGTGTGCGTCTTTCCACGGACATCGCATCTGGCATGGTCAAGATGAGGCGGTAACCGCGGATTGAGGCAATGAATGCCAGCCCGATTCCTGTATTTCCGCTCGTCGGCTCGATGATGGTCGTACTGGAGTCTATCAACCCTTTTCGTTCCGCTCGGTCGATAAGAGCAAGGGCTACGCGGTCTTTCACACTTCGTGCTGGATTCAAATATTCCAACTTGGCAATCAGTTCCGCCTTGAGTTTTAGTTCACGTTCTGTTCCGGTTAACTCCAATAGTGGCGTATTGCCGATTAATTCAATCAGGCTATGTGCTATCTGTGCCATATTATTCTTGGTTATTTATCGATTATTATTCACTTAAGATGATATTTTTTTGGGGTTGGGTGTTCTATAGCCCGCTCAACGCCTGCTTGATGTCTTCAAGGATATCTTCTGAATCCTCCAAACCAATAGAGAAGCGGATAGTGGTTTGGCGAACATCCATCAGTTCTAGTTGACGCTCTGGAAAGAGTCCGAAAATAGTGCTGGCCGGGTGAATGGCAAGTGTGCGGCTGTCAAAAAGATTGGTGGCACGGTGAACGAGTTTCAGATGGTTGAGGAAATCAAAGCATGCTTCTTTTGACTTCAGGTCGATGGTGATGATGGCACCTGCTGTTGGACCGAACTGTTGCTGCGCCAGTGTGTAATAAGGGTTGTCTTTGAGCCCTACATAGTTCACGTGTCCTATTTCCGGCAGTCGGCTCAAATCTTGAGCCAATCTAAGCGCATTGGCGGCTTGGCGTTGATAACGCACGTCGAGCGTTTCCAAACCCAAGGTTTGCTGATAGGCCACTTGAGGTGTCATATAAGCGCCTAAATTCACCAACAACTCGTATTTTACTCGTTGGTTGATTTGAGGGAATGTGCCGTAGTCGATAATCAAACCACCCAATGATGTTCCGCCACCAGAGATATATTTCGTACTCGAGACGACCTCTATGTCAACATTCAAGTCCTTCAGCGATGTTTCAGTAAATGGAATGACTGTGGAATCGGCAATAACAGGTACATTCTTCCTATGGGCTATCTCAGCGATGCTCTTCAAGTCGGCTACTTCCAACTGTGGATTGGTCACTATCTCAAGAAACACGCAACAGGTTTGTTCATCAATCGCAGCATCGACAGCCTCCAAATTGGTCAAATCGCGCAATCGGGGTTTCACACCAAAACGCAATAACGTATTGCTAATGAGCGCCAAGGTGTTGCCGAACAGGTGACGTGAAGTGACGATATTCTTGCCTTGGGCACTGACTGCTAACAGTGCATTACTGATGGCTGCCATACCTGAGTTGAATGCTGTCACATGGGTTGCGCCTGTCAATGATTTCACCCGCTGTTCGAAATTGGTCACAGTGGGGTTCTCCATCCGTGCATAGTCGGGTGCTTTTATTCGGTTGCAGAATGCATCGCTCATTGTCTGGGCATCTGGAAATTCGAATGCCACATTGTTGTAAATGGGAACAGCCAATGCACCGTATGCATCTGGACGAACGTATGGAGTATGTATTGCTATAGTCTGCTTCTTCATTTTGTTTGATTTTTTCAGTGCAAAATTATAATGTTTGGATATATCTTCCAAATAGTAATTAAATTTCAGAATATTCCACTAAATCTTATAAAAATTGTTTTCAATTATTCTAAACTGAAGGAATATAATCTAATGGTTTAGAATAAAATTCTTTACACCTGCCGAAAACATCCATTTACACTGTCGTTGACTAGAATAATGACCCTTGTTGAATGGGTGTGTGGGGCATAAAAATAGCCCAGAGCGTCAACGCTCTGGGCTATGAAAATGTTAGGATTAAACTAGTCTAACTAGTTAATATATTGGATTTTGTAGACATTGAAAACGATAAACCTTAGTCTGTTATCTCCGTTTCAGGTTCCACTTGCTGTTGTCGCTGTTGAAATCGTATTCAGCGAGGGTGGGGGTGCTGTCACCTGCGGAATAAATCACGTATTTAGTGTTAATCTCCTTCTGACCGGGGATACGTTTGGGCATCAGACGGTACGTGCCGTCAGTGAGTTGCTCGATACGCCACAACTGCTCGTCACTGCCATTATACTGAGGTACGGAGGTGAGTTCAAGGTCTTGGGTGGCGGCAAGGGCTCGTTCTGTGCCTGCAATGGTGATTTTGAAGTAAGGACCACCTAAGTATCCTCCGGCCTCTGGCACAGCTGTGATTGTCCAATGCTGGTGAGGACGGAACATGTAGTCGCTGCATCGAATGGCAATCTCACCTGTAGGCCATGTGCTGACCACGTCAGCGAGTTGCTGGTTAGGAACTGGTTTGACGGGTTCGTTAGGATCAACACGCCTGAAGTTCTGACGCTCCTGCGCGATGCGCACGAAGTCAACGCCAAGTTCAAGGCTATAGCCACGGCGCTCAGACTCTATCTCAAACGTGCCGTCATGGAAGCGCTCTCCTGCGTAGGGCCAGCCGTTCTTCCACAACAATGGACGGATGCCTAACACGCTGCGGCCTCCCATGTCGAAGTCTGCCTCATAGTGACACGACATAATCTCAACACCTTCATCGATGACGGTGCGACCGAAGTGACCGGGACCAGTGACACGGTCGCCAGCCGACAGAACCATGCGTCCGCCACCCTTGAGCATGTCGCGGCCTACGTTGTCGAGGTAAGGGCCTGTGACGCTTTTAGAACGTCCCACCACGATATTGTAGGTGGAGTTCACACCGTCGCAGCAAGTGCCATGGGTTCCCAGAAGATAGTACCATCCATCGCGGTAGATGAGAGCGGAGGCTTCACAGTCGATGGCGATGTCCTGTTCTACATTGCCTTGCACACGCTCAGCGGTCTTGGGGTCGAGCTCAATCAGACGGATACTGCCCCAATAAGTGCCGTAACTGGCCCAAAGACGACCGGTAGTGGGGTCGAGAAGCAATGAGGGGTCGATGGCGTCGCAGTCTTCCATACCGTCGCTGCTTGCCACTTCAATGGCGTCTGTGTATTTGAAATCTGGTGATTGGGGGTCGAGGGATTTGTTCCACATCGTCAGGATACGTCCGTTGTGGTTGCCGAACAGACCACCGCCAGTGGCACCGTAAATCACAAGGTAGCGATCGCCAATCTTCATCGCGTCGGGAGCCGCGCCGCCACCAGGACGGACACCGCCTGAACGCCAGGTCCAACCGTCGTCGGAAATCAGGCCGCCACCTCCTGTGCCGAAAGTGAAGTATTTGCCATCGCACTCAACGATGGTGGATGGGTCGTGAATATAGGGAGCGCCTATCTGTGCTGTAGCGGTGAGTAAGGTGCAGTGGAAGGCGAACAATATGATAGTGCGTAGATTTTTCATAATTTATCTTTATATTTAGTTCTTGATTTCGTAATTGGTTACAGGGTTGCCTTTCTCGTCAATGAAGCGAACACAGAAGTCGCTCAGGCCAGGACCGTTGACTACTGCGCAGCGGATGATGTTGCGTCCTTTTTTCAGGGTCAGACGTGCCGACATGCCGTCGTCGGCCACCATACGGCGGTCGCTGTCAAGAATCAGAACAGGGTTGTCGTTTTCTGATGTACGTCCCTCTGCTGGCTCTATCCACCACATCGAAGCACCGTTGCTACCTGCGGCCAGACGAACGTTTGGAATGTCCTCTGGGCAATCTATCGTAGTCACTGCCCAGAAACATACACGGTAGGTGGCCTTCTGCAAAAGGTCGGCGAAACGGAACAACCGAACGTTGTATGTGCCGCTCTCCATGGCATGCCAGGCGAGTGATTGCTTGCCTATTTTCACCTTCTGACCGTCTTTTGGCATCGCTGGCATCGGCTTGGGAAGGTTCGACTTGTTGGCGAGATGTTCCTGAAGGTATGCGTAAGAGAATATCAGGTTGGAGTTGGCCTCAGGATTGTCAATAGGCTCAAGAAGCATCCAACGGCGGATGAAACCCTGGTCGTCGGGACGAGCTGTCGGTGACGTAATGGGAACGAAGTAGTCTGGACGGTTCTTGAATTTCAGCCAATCGATACTCAAACCGTCGCCTTCGGAGGTGACACACAGATTGGTAACGCCTTTTGGCACATATTCGAGTGGGGCGGTTAGCGTGAGCCAATGCCCACTCATGTCGCGGCGGAAGTTGCCCATCTGGCTGATGACCGTCACTGGCACACGGGCGATGACCTTGCCTTTGGCATTGCCCTCACGCAACACCAACGCTGTGTTGGCGGCAGCCTTGACGCAAACCGATAGGTAAGCACCAGTGTGCAGACCACTGAAATCCACATCATTATATGTCAACCAAGAGGACTTGGATGGCAAGGTGGCATACAACCCACGGAAACCGTTGAGGGAGTCGATAATGTCGTTGGCGACATCACTGCTGGCGATGCTGTAGCGGTCAACATCGATGCGGGAGGTCGCAGCGGATACACCTACACCACGGAGTGTTGGCTTTACTTCAACGATAGTGCCATCGGGGCGGAAACTGATTTTGTCAATGCATGGGGAACGGCGTTTGTCGTCGCGAGGTGAATAGTCATTATGATGGTAGAAGATATACCACTGGCCCTTGAATTCCAGTATGCTGTGGTGGTTGGTCCAGCAATGGTTGGCATGCTCTGCCATGATGATGCCCTTGAAATCCCAAGGACCCAGCGGATTCTTCGACATGGCGTAAGCCAAGGTCTCCGTGGGGTTGGCGCCATTGCTCGTGTCACCGCGTACCCAAGGGAAGGTGAGGTAATACCAGTCGCCACGGCGGAAGACAAATGGTCCTTCCTTGAAACCGTCGGGCAGACCTTCCATCTGCTGTCCAGCAACTGTGAATGTGGGTGCAGGGCCTTGCTGGCCATTCCCTCCCTGACGCTGTGGCATGGTCATGGTCTGCAATTCACCATCTACTTCCAGCATGTTGCTCTTCAGCTTAGCACCACGGATACCCATGCCTGACCAGTAGATGTAGGACTGGCCATCGGTGTCCATCAGCACACAAGGGTCGATGCCCGAGACTCCCTTGATGGGTTCGGGCTCACAAGTGAAAGGACCTTCTGGACGGTTGGCTGTGGCTACGCCGATACCGAAACCACGACCTATCTTCTGTCCGTTGGGGAAGTAGAAATAATACTTACCATTCTTTTCCACGCAGTCGGGTGCCCACATGGAAAAGCCCTGGGGATTGCCCCATTGCACGTCCTTCTGGTCGAGGATGACGCCATGGTCCACCCAATCGGTGAGGTTCTCGGAAGAGAAAACGTGATAGTCGCCCATGCAGAACCAGTCTTTACGCGCTCCTTCTGGAGGAACGATGTCGTGCGAGGGATAGACATAAACTCTGTTGTTGAATACTCGGGCTGTGGGGTCGGCCGCGAATTGATTGTGGATGAAGGGATTCTGCGCTGTGATTGCCAGCGGGAATCCAAGCATGAACATAACGCTTAGTGTTTTCATTCTTTAATCGTCTTGATAAATTTGGTTGATTTTTAAGCAAAAATAATCAATACTTTTGTATTTCATTTTATCATAACGTAACAACTTTATATACGTATGATTGGAAAGCCTTCTCTTGTTTCATTTCTTATACTGTTTGACACAAAAATTAAAAACCACTTTTCTTTTGGGCAAAAGCGTATAAAGCTTTTTTGTGCTGTTGATGACGCTCGTTGAAGCGGTTGACAAACAGGACTGACCATCGTCAAACAGAGCGACGGGACTGTCAAGGAATACCAAGACAAAAAAAGGCAGACTTGGAGTTCTGCCTTGTTGATATAAGATATTATCTAAATGAAATATTGAATGATAAAATTCTAATGTTAAGCGAAATACAAGTGTTAATTAAAGCGTTACTTTAATAATATCTATTTGAATTTTTGGTAAAACGACCATTATAAATCCTCGGTGTGGACAAAGCATCCGTTGAACTCATCGCTAGTTAATTGTGGCTCCTCGTTGAAGATACCGAATACGGAGGAACCGCTGCCTGACATTGAAGCGTAAACTGCACCTATGTCATAGAGACGGTCCTTGATAGCCTTGATTTCTGGAAACTTGGGGAAGACACTGGCTTCGAAATCATTGACCACATTTTCACGCCACTGTTCAATAGGCATGGCGATGAGTTGAGGTAACGAGATAGATGGAAACTGTGGCTTGACAGCGGCATAGGCATCACGAGTGGATACAAAGACATCGGGTTTGACAAGGACCAGATACTTGCCGTGTAACGATAGACTGACAGGGGTGAACACATTGCCGATGCCTGTGGCAAAAACAGGGGTGTTGCGAATGAAGAAAGGACAATCGGCACCGAGGCGGACAGCGTAGTCTTCCAACTGACTTGTGGTTAGTCCGAGATTGCAACTGTCGTTCAGCATGCGGAGCGTGTAGGCGGCATCTGAAGAACCACCACCCAACCCGGCGCCTGTTGGTACATGCTTGTGGAGCCGGATGCTGGCATTGGGTAAACTGAAGTCGTTGGCGAGGATTCTGTAGGCTTTCACCACCAGGTTGTCTTCTACTGCACCCTCGATGGGGTTGCCGTCTATCTCGAGTGAACAACCCTCGCCACTCCCCGCTGGCATTTCCAGTTCGATGGTGTCGTGGAGGCCGATGGGGTAGAAGATGGTCTCAATATTGTGGTAACCGTCGGGGCGGCGTTCCACAATATTGAGGCCGATATTCAGTTTCGCGTTTGGATATACTTGCATGCTATGGAACTTATTTTCTTTCGAATGTGATCTCCACATCTTCCACTTCCATAACCAACTGGTTCTGTGTGAGGGATTTCACAGTGAATTTGTCTATGTTTTCAAACAACTCATAGAAATCGTCCTTTTCTTCACTGAATTCTTTCTTCATTTGTTCTTTTACCAGATTCAGCACCAGACCCTTTGTCGTAGGATCCTCCAGCATTGGTTTCATGTCGGGATCTTCCGATTTCAAATCGAGGATTTCGAATTCCATGTTCTCCTTCTCGAACGAGCAAACCACAGTTTGACCTGTCTTTGTATAGGTGCCAGGGATTTTGAACACCATGTCCATAGACACTTCGTCGGATTTACCGGAAATCCATATGAGACCTTTTACGGTATTTGAACCAAACTCAAAACCAAACGAAGCATCAACCTCATCGTCGCCGATGGACTTTTGCAGTTCTTTGGCGTATTCTCCCGTCAGTTTCCATGTTCCTACAATCGACTGTGCGCCAGCCGTCAGCGTAAGCAGCATGAAGGCTGCTAATGTCAAAAGTTTCTTCATGTCTTTAATTATTTAAATGCAAATGTTGATAGGTCTGAATGGATAGTCTAAGTCCTCCCCAATCCTTTCGGGGTGCTAAATTACGAAATAATTCACAATTACCGAATGATTACTTGAAAAAACAATTCATTTTTCCAGTAAACTCTTCTCAATTAGGTTGTGGTGCTTCGAGAATAAGATTGATAAGTGCTGTGAGGTCGAGGATAGAGACGTTTCCGTCACCACTTACATCCGCGGCTTGATGATTATATTCGACATCTTCTCCAAGTAATACATTGATAAGGACTGTCACATCGAGAATGGAAACTGTGCCGTCGTCATTGACATCACCTACTATCACCGCTGGCCACTGACGGTCACCGCTGTTGATTCGGAAGTAGTCCACAAAGAGGTGTGGCATGTCGACCGAACCGTTATTGGCGGCTGTGTAGCCCAAAGAGAACTTGCCGGCTGTTTCTTCTTCCAAGGTGAACTCCAACCGCATGGTTGTCCATTCGCCCACATTGAAGGTGGTTGCAGTGGCGTAGTATTCTTCATCGGAGTCTGACACAAAACCAAAGAGATTCTTGCTGATGGCTGAAGTGCCTCCTGTGTTGTAGACAGGAATGGTGATGGTGTAACTACCGGCGGGCAGCGTCACGGACTGGGTGTATTGGGCTGTATTTGTCCATACGGCAACTATACCGAGTCCACCGCCAGAAGTGTTCCCTTTCGAGTTGGTTGAGGGCGCCTGATTGTCAGGTGAGCCGAGGAAATAGTTGGCTCCCCAGGCGAATTGCGCTCCTGAACGCGCATTTCCGTTATTGGTGATGTTCCACCCAGTAACGTTCTGCAATCCTGAAACTTCTGTTCCCGTCGCATCATAGTCGTATGTGCGGATGCTTGTTGAGATGTATTGCCCTTCGTCAAACTTCAGGTTCTGTAAGGCATCCAGGCTGCTGAAGTCTGGTAGGGAGGGTGTATAGGCAATGCGGAAGTAGTCAGCGAAGAGGTGTGGCATGTCGGCCGAACCATTGTTGGCGGCAATGTAGCCAACGGAAAGGCGTCCGTAAGTCTTTTTCTTCAATTCGAACTCTACTGTGAGCGTAGTCCAAACGCCTACTTGGAATGTGACGACATCGCTGAGATGTTCTGTGTCGTCTTCTGCGATAAATCCAAACAGGTTCTTGCTGATGGATACAGTGCCACCTGTGCTGTTATACACAGGAATGGTGAGGGTGTATGTGCCCGGTTCAAGACAAACGTTCTGAACGTACTGCGCTGTTCCTGTCCATACGCCCACAATACCCAGACTACCTCCTGTCGTGTTTCCTTCTGAATTTACAGAGGGTGCCAAGTAGTTGGCAGTGCCAAGAAAACTGGTGCTTCCCCAGCGGAACTGACCTCCGGCTCGGGCATCGCCGTTGTGGGGAATCGTCCATCCTGTCACTTCTCGCAACCCCGAAGTCTCATTGCCTGTGATGTCCTTGGCGTAAGTGCGGACATTGGTTGAGAGGTAAGTCCCTTCATTAAACTCCAGATTGACCAGCTCGTCAAGGCTATGGGGCTGAGTGGCAATGACTGTCTCGATGTTTGAGGTGAGGGTGGTGTTCTTGTAACTAATCTCCACAACCCGGTAGTTGTAGACGCCGTAGTCGGTCAACTCATCGACGTATGTCAATTGGTTTTCTTCGGACCGAGTCCATTCTTTCAGCGTCTGCCAACTACCGTTGTCTTTACGCCTTTGCAACCGCATGGTTTCGGTGAGGTCGCCGTTGTGGCAAGTCCAAGTCAAGGTGCATTCACCTAAACCTGGTTTGTAGTTCGCTGAGAGGTCGGTGCTGGCCTGGCAGCGCCAGTCCGTGGGAACGAAAGTGTATGTGCCGCTATAGCCTGGCCCTGTTTGCATTTGGGCATAGTACTCTCCGGCTGGGGTGAGGTTGCCGTTCCATAGAATCTTGGAGCAAGCGCGCTCGTCGTTCCAGTAAGCATAGCGTTCCACATAATCCCAACTGTTTAGTTTAGTCCAGATTCGCGCCAGGACGTCACGGTTTTGCTGGAGGATGGATTGTGACGGGTTGTCGCGCTCACTATCGGTTCTGGCTACATTGAATATACCGAGACCACCGCTCCATGAGGCACCCCAGATGAACTCTGTAATCCATACGGGACGATGGAACCTGTCTGCCCAGTTCGACTTGATGCCGTTGAATGTGCCTTCTTCCCAGTAACAGTGGATGTCCACAATGTCACAACGCCAGCCACGGGCATCAATGCTGTCGAAAAACTCCTTATGCCAGCCGTTGTTCCCGTCCCATGACGAGGGGGAGAGCAGGCGCCGGCCTGTACGCATCAGGTCTGGCCAGCGTTCCAGTTCCTGTGCCACTGATGCTGGCGATGGGTCTGAGGCGTTGGCTGGCTCATTGTCTGTTTTCAAATAGGGTGAGAGGTCGTTGGCGCCAAGACTATAGGTGGATGAACTCCACAAGTGGTTCATGTGGGGCACGCATTCATAGTCTGTGCCGAGACTCTGACCCGAACCCCAGGTGTATGTCCATGTGCAGTTGAGTTTTTTCAAGTTGGTTGTGTTGGTGATGTTGGCCACACCGTTCTTGCCTATGTTGTCGTAACGGAAGATGCGGTACGACGAGATTCGCCCATCGAGTATTGAGGGTAGGGTGGTGACAATCAAGTCCTCCCCATCGGCGATGAAACAGCGCTGGTAGCCGCGGCCCTCTGCTTGAGTGCTGAATGTCACCATATAACCTCGTTTCAGACGGAACGAGCGGATGCGGTTGTTCAATGTCGCGTCGGTCAGTGTGTTCATGTAACCATCAGTGTTCTCTATGCCGAAACTCTCGCACGATTCCCCTGAACAATACTGCCCTGTGTAGACCGTCAGAGGATGGAAACCTGAGGAATTCTTGTTCTCCTTGCCGAAAGGAAGGAGCAATGTGCCGTGGTCGTAGAGGCGGAGTTGACAGTTGCTCTCGCTGACTGCTCTCTGGCCGTTGATATAGACATGACTTAACCAGGACTTTACATCGGAAGGACGCAATTGGTCGAAGAAGACAACAGCGTAGTCTTTATTGACGATATTCACTGAACCTGCTGTCTGGAATGGTTCCGTACCCGTGATGTGCAAGGCGCCTCGTCCGTTCAAGGTGATGCCTTGGGTCACTTGTGTCACTGTACGGTCGATATCGTCGCCAGGATTCTGGTTTCCTGTCAGACGGAAATCATCGATGCAGAACCAACCTTTCTCGTTGTTGCCTGTGCCTGTGGAAGCGGCGCCGATGGTCACTACACCGTCGGTGGGCAGAGTGAAATCCACTGACAAGCGTGTCCATTGGTCTGCCACATTGAGCTGCTGAGAGTTGGCTGCTCCAGAGGCGAATCTGGCATAGACATGCTGGTCGTTGACGCCTTGCGGGTTGGTCATGAACTGGGCCGACAGTGTGTAATGTCCGGCTGGCAGACTGATGGTCTGGGAAATGTCAAGGCTGCTCACTTGCGCTGCCCAGATGTTGTAGTGCTGGTTGCCGTCTGCTACGGAACCCTGCACTATCTTGAAGTCCTCCCATCCGGATACTGTCCTGGTGAAAGTCCATCCGGTTGTACCGCTTTCAAAACTCGGGTTCTTCATGATACCTGTCCAGTCATAATTGTTCTGGCCGAAGAGGTCCTGAACCAGCATCAAGGAGATGCAGAACAAGATATGGCAGAGTGGAATGCGTCCTTTATTCATAGCTTATCGTCCGTTAGAGTTAGAAATGTGCTTGTTCTTAGGTAAGTGATTGTATCTGTCAAAGGTTGATACCGTAGCTCTGCTTCACCTCGTCCATGACGAAAGTGCTCTCGATGGAACCGACAGAATCAATGTCGCCGAGTTTTGTGAGCACAAACTCCTGATATTGCTTCATATCGCGTGCGCGTACTTTTAATAAGTAATCATAGGAGCCACTGGTGTTGTAACATTCTGTCACCTCTGGAATGCGCATGATACGTCGGGTGAAAGCGTCTGCTATCTCATGGTTGATTTGTTTCAACTTCACCTTGCAGAACACCAACAGACCACGGTCCAGTTTCTCGGGGTCGAGCACTGCCACGTATTTCTTGATATATCCCTGACGTTCCAGGCGTTTCTGTCGTTCAAATACCGGTGTTGGCGTCAAATTTACTGCATCAGCCAACTCTTTTGTGGTTAATTTCGCGTTTTTTTGCAGCGTTTTCAGTATCTTTATGTCGGTTTCATCTAATGAAATGGCCATGATTTTGGAGTTTTATTCTGTTAGACATGATTTGAAAGCTCTGTATCGGAATGTTTTTCCATCAGATTTGCAAAAGTAGTGATATTTTCCAAATAAAACAAATAATTTGGTAGATATTTCTAATCATTGTAATTTTGCACCAGAAATCAAAAACAAATGTCAAACTAAATAATTTAATAGAAAGGGCAAAATTATGAGTAAGAAGAATTATCGTTTCGAGACCTTGCAACTTCATGTAGGACAAGAGCAAGCCGACCCGGCAACCGATGCACGCGCGGTGCCTATCTACCAGACCACTAGTTATGTGTTCCACAATAGCCAGCATGCGGCCGACCGATTCGGATTGCGTGATGCTGGTAACATCTACGGACGACTGACCAACTCCACTCAAGGTGTCTTTGAAGACAGAGTGGCTGCTCTCGAAGGCGGTGTTGCCGGACTGGCTGTCGCCAGTGGTGCAGCTGCTGTCACTTATGCGCTGCAGAACATCGTGCAAGCTGGCGACCATATCGTCGCTGCAGACAACCTCTATGGCGGTTCTTACAACCTCATTACACACACGCTGTCTACTCAGGGCATCACCAACACCATCATCAACGTCAACGACCTCGAAGCACTGGAGGCTGCCATACAGCCTAACACCAAGGTCGTCTATGCGGAGACCTTCGGCAACCCTAACAGCGATGTGCTGAACATCGAAGGCGTGGCTGCAGTGGCTCACCGTCATGGCATTCCTCTTATCGTGGACAATACTTTCGGCACTCCTTATCTTATACGTCCATTGGAGCATGGGGCTGACATCGTGGTGCATTCGGCTACCAAGTTCCTGGGTGGACATGGGTCTTCGCTCGGCGGTGTCATCGTTGATGGTGGAAAGTTCGACTGGAAAGCCAATCCTGACTTGTTCCCCACATTGGCCAAACCCGACCCATCATATCATGGCATTGTCTTTGCCGACGCTGTTGGTGCAGCAGCTTACGTCACACGTATCCGTGCCGTCATCCTTCGTGATACAGGAGCCGCTATCTCTCCTTTCAACGCTTTCATCCTTTTGCAAGGAGTGGAGACGCTGAGTCTGCGCGTGGAGCGTCATGTGGAGAACGCGCTGAAAGTAGTCGATTTCCTCAAGAATCATCCAAAAGTGGCCAAGGTGAACCATCCCGCTCTGGAGTCTCATCCCGACCATGAGCTCTACAAGAAGTATTTCCCCAATGGCGGTGGCAGCATCTTCACTTTCGAAATCAAGGGTGGCCAGGAGGAAGCATGGCGTTTCATCGACGCACTGCAGATCTTCTCCCTATTGGCAAATGTTGCCGACGTGAAGAGTCTTGTCATACATCCCTATACAACGACCCACTCACAACTCTCTCCTGAGGAATTGGAAGAACAGCACATCACTCCTTCAACTATCCGTCTTTCAATAGGCACCGAACACATCGACGACATCATCGATGACCTCTCACAGGCATTCGACAAAATTTAATCCATTTTTCATCAAACACTACTTTGCCATACTTCTTTGGGGCCGTTTCGCTCAGAATAAGAAGGAATTTATACGGAATAATTGCCCAATTATGATTATTTGCTTAATTTTGAATCAAATTTAAGGAAATGATGAGCAAAACGACCCCAAAAACAAGTATTCAAGAGTAGTTACATAATCAAACTATATATATGGCACAAATAGCAAAACAGTTGACCGAGCTCATCGGCAACACACCATTATTAGAACTCAATAAGTTTTCTAAGGCGAAAGGACTGGATACTCCCATCATCGCCAAAGTAGAGTACTTCAACCCAGGAGGCAGCGTTAAAGACCGTATCGCACTGGCGATGATCGAGGACGCCGAGCAGAAAGACATCCTGAAACCAGGGGCTACCATCATCGAACCTACCAGTGGCAATACTGGTGTGGGACTGGCATTGGTATCGGCTGTCAAAGGCTATCACCTTATACTCACCATGCCTGAAACCATGAGCGTGGAACGCAGAAACCTCGTTAAAGCGTACGGCGCTGAGGTGCGACTCACACCTGGCAAAGACGGTATGCCTGGTGCAATCCGTGCAGCAGAAGCACTGCGTGATGCCATACCTGGCAGTGTCATCCTCCAGCAGTTCGAGAACCCTGCCAATCCCGCCAAGCACTATGCCACCACAGGCCCAGAGGTATGGCAGCAGACTGACGGTCAGATAGACATCTTCGTTGGAGGTGTAGGTACTGGTGGCACCATCAGTGGTGTGGGTAAATATCTGAAGGAGAAAAATCCTGATGTGAAGATAATAGCTGTTGAACCTAAGTCGAGCCCTGTGCTCAACGGCGGTCAGAGCGGACCACACAAGATTCAAGGTATTGGCGCTGGTTTCGTGCCTAAGACCTACGACGCTTCCATCATCGACGAGGTGTTCGACGTGGAGAACGATGAAGCTATACGCACAGGACGTGAGATTGCACAGCAGGAGGGACTGCTTGTCGGCATCTCGGCTGGTGCTGCACTCTTTGCGGCCATTCAGGTGGCAAAGCGTCCTGAGAACCAGGGTAAGAAAGTTGTGGTTCTCCTGCCCGACACGGGTGAACGCTACCTCAGCACTGTCCTTTATGCATTTGAGGATTATCCATTATAAATGGAAAAATAACTGAAAACCATTATGTCCAAAAAAGTTGCATTAATCACCGGAGCCAATAAGGGTATTGGCTTCGGTATTTCTAAGTATCTTGGACTCAGTGGCTGGCAAGTCATCTTGGGAGCACGGGATACAGACAGGGCTGAGAAAGCCATTGGCGAACTGAAGTCGGCAGGAATTGACGTGCTGGGGTGGGTGAGTGTTGAATTGTCTGACATCGACAACATTGAACGAGCCGCTCAAGAGGTCATCGGAAAATATCCTGATTTGTCTTTGTTGGTCAACAATGCCGGAATACCAGGTGACATGAGTGTGGATAGCCTGCACACGGAAATCAACGTCGTCAGACAGACGCTCGACGTGAATTTCATCGGTACTTTCGCACTGACCAAAGCGTTGGCACCCCTGCTGGCACAGAACAATGGGAGGATTGTCAACATCACTGTGCCTTCTGAAATCAGTCCTTACTGGCATCCTCTGGCTTACGTGACAAGCAAGGCTGCCCAGAATGCGATGATGGGTGTCATGGCAATAGAGTTCACCCAAAACGGTTCTCCCCTGGAGATTTTCTCTGTTCATCCAGGACCTACCACAACTGACCTGAATGGCAACATGGCGCTTCCTGGGTTCCATGACATTGAAACCGTCGGTAAGAAGACTGCAGAACTCATCAATGACGGTCAATCTCATCAAGGCGAGTTCATCGAACTTTATCCTATCGTGAAAGAGGACTGAACAAATCCTTATTTGCCAATTACGCCCTTTCAACTCAGCGCCTGATTAGTCCATCTCCAATATAGAATGAACATCAGGCAACAAGGGAATC
>JAFXVU010000041.1 GCA_017534705.1 Bacteroidaceae bacterium | reverse complement strand
ATTTCTGACAGATTCTTTGTACTTTTGTGCATGGGCATAGAAGTTGAGCTCCTTTTTGTTAGACACCTCAAAGTTACTCATTTTCCGCGACATACGGAAACTTCTGTGCCTTATTTTGTTAGACAGTTTTACTCATACTTATAACTTCCGAAACTTAAGTACGGTTACTATTTACAGCGTCTCAAGCAGACTTCTGTTTTCGGGTACTCTTAAAGATGCTTTTCATCTTGTTTTTTGACTATTCGCTTGAATCGGTGTTATGCCAAAGGTTTTCTTGAAAACAACCGAAAAATATTTTGTGTTACTGAATCCAACAAGCTTCGCCACCTCGTTGACAGCGTAACCTCCTTCTTGTAGCAACTGCATGGCAGTCTGCATGCGTAGATTTAGGATATACGCCGATGGTGCAGTAGCAGTGAGTGCTTGCATACGGCGGTAGAGCACCGACCTATCCATCGCCAACAGCTGACTGAGAGTATTCACGTTGAGGCGCTCGTCATGGAGGTTTTCAAGAACGGTGGTTCTCAGTTTTTCAAGGAAAAGATCATCTATGGATGGGTGCTGGTCGGTTTTTGCAGAAGGAGCCATGATGCGCTGTAAATTCATCTCCGTTGGATTAATCCTGTCAGAAAATGTGCTTTCGGATTCTTGGGTAGGAATTAACTGGACATTGTTTCTTAGGCGTCGCCTCCTTACTGTTAGAAATCCCATGCCGAGAATAGCCAATAGACCAATAGGTATCAACCACTTGTATTGAAGATTGTTTTGTCGTTCCGATGAATCAATCATTGATATGTCAGTCCTATAGCCCTGTGTCTGTTTCAAAAGAGAAGGGACGAAGGAATAAGTGCCATCGGCAAATCCCACACAGATGGAGTCACCCCTCTTTGTGATGAATCGATTCTGAAATTCGCTACCAGAAAGGATGAGCCCTTCCGTAGCGCCAAAACATCGCAACTGCCAATGTCCATTCTCTTTGAAATGCAAGCAACTGATACTCCCGCTGGTAACCACCCAAATGTCACCATCATAATCTTCAGTTAGAGAAACAATGTTATTCCCAGGTAAACCGTCAGCTTCGGTGATATAACGTTGTCTATGGCTCCTGGGGTCTGTGATGAGCAATCCTTCGCGTGTTCCTATAAATATACATCCACGGGTATCGCGAAGGGTGCAGTTGGTGGTTTCTGGCGCAAGATTTCGTGCTGTTGCTTCTATGTCCGCATCAGAAAATATCGGACAACGCTCAGTGTTGGACAAAGGTTGATCTTTTCTTGAGAAGAGATTTAAACGTGTTGGATGGTAATACAAAAGCCCCTTACTATGCAATCCTACCCACCATCCTCCTTCCTTGTCGATAGTGATGCAACAGACATCGTCCCGCAAACGCCGTTCGGAGAAATTATCGGTTACAAGCACTGGCATCAAGTCTTGAGTTTCGTTATTATGCAAGTCTATAAGATAAAGGTGTTCATCGCCGACAATCAATAACTGGTCGTTTTTTGTGAATGCCATATCATAAAGTGTTCCATCAAGCAGTCTTCTCATAGTCCATTGTCTAGAAGATATGTCCATACACATAAGAATGCTTTGCTTTACCCGTGTGTTTGCATCCGTCTTTTTTGATATTTGGTGTGCATAGGGTCTGAGCATCCAAAGTTTTCCCTTGTGGTACACAACTTTGGCATATGCTTTCAGACTGTCGGCTGTTTCAAGATTTATCGGCTCCATTTCAGCCAGTTTCTTCCCTGACTTACAGTCGAATTCCTCCACAGTTCCTGTTGTATGGCACACATAGCCCCGCTGATGGATAGAAGCAATGGCGACGAGGTCGTTGTTGACATGGCCTTCTACATGCTGAACCTTGTTATTACCTGTTTGGAAGAAAAGCACACCATTAACGCTTAGCATCCAATGCCGACCCTCATCATCGATGAAGAAATCCGCAATACTGTCAGTAATTCCCCAATCATGGAAAAGGCGACCGATGGAATCCACTTCGGTCATCGTCCTCAAGTTTACTGCACGAAGTTGCTGCTTTTCCTTGCGCCAATATATATCATTTGCATCTTTCGCTTGAACTCGGTATGTATTATGAAAATTGGAAAGCGGATAACCATGTTTCAGTACAAGCGCATTGTTCATGAAACGTGCGCCGTCAAAACAAAGCAAGTCAGCAGAAGTAAAAATAGCCATGCACCCATTTTCCATCGGTACAATGTTCCGCACTTTGTTTTCTGTTAGTCCTAAACGTACATCTATCAGCATCATTTTATATCCAATGGAATCTTGCGCCGAGGCAATAGCCATGGATATGATGAAAAAAAGATGAACTAAAAGATTTCGGGACTTCATGCTGTTGTTCGATTGTGTGCACAAATTTAAAAAAAAAAAACGGATTACAAGATAGGGACGACAAAGAAATAGTTATTTTGACAAGAAAAACATGTAAAAAAGTATGATTTGGATGTATCGATGGTACAAAATTGATGTTATTTGTATCAAACATTCTTGTTGCAACAATTTAAAACCCCATTTGCAACCATTTTGTTTGCCGGTATGAAGGAGTGCCGTTAACTTTGCAAATGAATAACACTATCAGAACCTTTAATATAATTATGAATCATTCTTACTATCATCAATTGCAAATCGTAATGGCCAATTTCATTTTGGCTATGTTATTATTCGCTTCCCATGTCAGTGCTCAACGTTTGCAGCAGCCACTGGGGCGTGGTGTAGTGGCCATCCAGAATGGCAACAATGTTTTCGTATCATGGCGTCGTCTGGCTCAAGACCCAGAGGACTGCAAGTGGAACGTTTATGCTGGTGAAACGAAACTCAATGCTTCACCTATTAAAAATCTTAACCTAACAACAACTACTGCTAAGATACCAGTAGGGATGGAGGTGACTGTGGCGCCTGTAATAGATGATTTAGAAGGTGAGCATAGTGCTGCTTTTGCTCGAAAAAACTATGATTATCGCAACATCTTTGTGGATATACTTTTTGAGAAAGGTGGCAGTCCACTGAAGTCGTCAGATTTTAACACCAAGTTTGTTTGGCCGGTGGATTTGGATGGCGATGGGGAGATGGATTTCGTATTGGACCGCAATTCGCTTTCCAACACCATGGACAACTATGTGGAAGGTTACCTACGCACAGGCGAACATCTTTGGACGGTACGCATGGGACCCAACGAGCTGAGCAGTTGTGGACAAGACGACCAGATTTGTGCATTCGATATTGACTGCGATGGATATGGAGACGTCATCATCCAGTCGTCAGACGGTACTCAGTTTTGGGATCCCGACAAGAAAGACTTTGGTCTATATGTGAACGGAGCCAGTACTCCCGACACTGATGGCGATGGTATAGTGGAATACGAGAAGCAAAATGCTCGCAATGCCCCTAAATATATGACTGTGATAGATGGTCTTACCGGGCGTGAAAAAGCATCCAAGGAGATGAGTTATAACCAATGGTATAATCGAACGAACCGTTCCTCCCTGATGGGTGATGAATACAACAAACACGTGGGTCATGTGGGCATCTTCTTCCACGATGGCATCCATCCAGCCATTGTAGAGGAATGGCACACTCGTGATTCTGACGGTGGACACCACTACTACACCATTGCTTTTGCCTACGACTATATAGACGGAGTGGCCACCAACTGGCATGAATTGTTCAACACGCCCACAGGCGGTGCCACTTTTCATCAAATCCGCATAGGAGATCCCGACCAGGATGGTCGAGACGAGATGATTGGAGGTGGTTTCACCATGGACCATGATGGTTCCACCCTTTTCAGTGCCCACATATCCCACGGCGACCGTTTTCGCACCAGTGACATCGATCCCGATCGTCCTGGACTGGAGACCTTTGCCATCCAGCAGAATGCAGGGGACATGCTTGGACAGATACTCTACGATGCAGCCACGGGCGAACCCATTAAGAAGTGGTACCTTTCATCTGTAGGTGATGTGGGGCGAGGCGAATGTATGGATATTGATCCCGCTCATCTTGGATGGGAGATGTGGAGCACCATGAATGGTAGCGTTTATGACGCCAAAGGCGACCTTGTCAGTGGTCTTGAAAATCACTGGCCTTGTGAAGGTATTTGGTGGGACGGTGACCTCGGTCGGGAAAATCAACGTTGCACAGACAGCCATTATAATGCTTTTATTGAGGACTTCAACAATGGTCGTCTCATTGAGATGGGCAAGGAAAGCGGCTACCGCTATTTGGCTTATTATGCTGCTCGTGCCTGTTTCTGGGGCGACATTATCGGTGACTGGAGAGAGGAAATCATTCTTCGTCATGTGGAAAATGGTGTGTGCGAGGGAATCATTGGTTTCACTACAGACATACCAACCTCTGTTTCCAATATCTACTGCTTACTTGAAGACCCGCACTATCACGGTGACATTACTACAAGGGGTTACTATCAAAGTCCAAATCCTGGCTTTTATCTTGGTTATGGAATGCCCCGTCCACAGTTGCCACCAACGATAGTCACTGACCGTGTACTCACTGGTTCAAAGTGGTATTCTGACAGTCCTGATTTTGCAGATTTCCGTCGTGTTCCTGCCACTTACACAAATGGTCAGAGCGTACTTCTCGACCTTTATTCACCACAAGATATTACCCTTGATGAGACACTCTCGCCTTCTCGCGTTTATGCCATGCCTGTCAAGAAACAGATGGTCAATCTCGGTGGAACAGGTGCTCTGACAGGCAATATGGAACTATGGAAAAGCCAGGCAGGCACTCTTGTTTTGAATGCACCTATGACCTTTACAGGGCAGACTGTAATCAGCGAGGGAACATTGGAAGTGAATACCGACTTGACATCCTCGTCCATCAGTCTGCGTGCCCGTGGCACATTGGCAGGAAACGGCAAAATAGGCGACATCTCTTTCGAGGATGCTCTCCATTATGAGGGCTGCCGCCTTCAGCCCAATGGCAAGCTCACCTTTACTAAGGGGCTTTTGCTAGACAAGAAAGTATATTTGGAGGTGGATAGTCGCGATGACCAAATAGAAGTGCTTGGCAACCTATCCCTTACAGGAACACTCATTATCAACATCGTGGGAACCGATTTCAACCCAGAACCAGGGAAATACGACGTTATTCATTATACAGGTGAATATACTGGCAATGGTACTGTTATTATCAGTGGCCTGACAGGACTTTCCTATAATGTTGTCATAAAAGACGGATATCTAAGCATTGTCATCAACGGTCAGCGTGATGCCGCCACAGATGTGGTCTGGAGTGGAAGCCATAATGCAGTATGGGACTACCAGACTGAAAATTGGACGCTCGCTGGAGAAGCCACTGAATTTGTGACTGGCGATGCTGTGATTTTTGGAGAAGATGCACAGCGCACGACCGTCACTCTCGACGTACCTTTACTTGCCTCTAATGTCACTGTCACTGGAAGCAAGAACTACACTTTCAATGGTGATGGTGGAATCAGTGGAACAGCTTCCTTGCAAAAGGAGGGAACAGGAACCCTTACACTCAACACCACAAAGAGCGACTACACAGGTAAAACCATTATCAATGGTGGTACAGTCATTGTGAAAGACCTAGCTGATGAATCTTTACCTTCAAGTCTTGGTGCTGCCTCCGCTGCACCTGCCAACATCCAAATTGGACGTGCCACACTGAGAGTGAACAACAGCAATTCTGCCACCAACCGCGGTGTCACTTTGACCGACAGCGCCACCATTCTGATACCGTCGGGAGTCACCGCCCTGAAAGGACAGCTCATTGGCAAAGGATCGCTCACCAAGAGCGGTGCTGGACAATTGAACATTAACAATAACGGAAACTCATATTCTGGAGGGACCATTCTTGCTGCTGGCACCCTTGCCATGGGCACTTGGAATGCCCGTTTTGGAACTGCTGGTTCGCCACTCAACGTGACAGGCAACAGCACAATCGTCGTATTCAACAATAATTCCAGCTCTGCCATTCCTAATCTGAATCAATCCATCAACATACAAAAAGGAAAGACACTCACCATAGTTGGAGGTCAACGTTGCATGGTGTCTGGTTCGTTGGCAGGCGAAGGAACCCTGAAGATTTCCTATCCTTATGTGCGCGGCGATTTTTCAACTAACACTTCTGCCTTTTCTGGTACACTAGAGGTGACCAGCGGACAGTTCCGTCTCACTAAAGCCACAGACCTCAGTCAAGCAAAACTTCAACTCGGCGCAGGTGTTTATGCTGTCCATGTCTCAGCGAACAGCGCTACGGAACAGAACCTAACAACCAAAGTGGGGGCGTTGGTCAGTTCGGCTGGCGATGCTTCTCTCGGAAAGGGAACTTGGAATATAGGTTATCTGGGCACCAATGATGTCTATGCGGGAGGTTTCGGTAGCAGTGCTACCCTCAACAAATATGGTGACGGTGACTTCACTCTAAGCGGTGCTGGTAATGGTCCCGTGAACATCTATGCAGGTCGTTTAATTGCGGCAAATACAGCAGCTCCTGTCACCACTGGAACGATTACAGTGCGTGATGGAGGCACTTTGTCTGGAAATGGGCAAGTCGCAGCCGTTAACGTTCTGGCAGGTGGTGTGCTGGCTGCTGGCAAGAATACACTTGGAACACTTTCACTCACAGGAACAGTATCCATGTCTAAAAATGGTATCCTCAGTGTCCGATTTAGGAAAACTGCTACAGGCACCATTACCTCCGACCACTGGAAACAAAACGAGCGTGTAACCCTCAACAACCCAATTATCAGAATCACTCAGATGGGTGAAAATTCATTGGTTGAGGGCGATGAGCTACAAATTTTCACTGGCAATGGCAGTGTTGTTATCACAGGAACGCCATATTTAGAAGTGGAGGGGGGTGGCGAAGATTGGACATGGGACACGTCTCGTCTGGCCACAGAAGGTGTTATAGCCCTCATAGGAGTGCCATCGTCCATTCATGAGATAGCAGACTCTACATCTGAAGAACTTCAGTGCTTTGAACTCAATGGCCGCAGAATCTCTTTACCATCAACAAACTCTTCACTGTCCAAAGGTATATACATCATCAATGGAAAGAAAAGAATCATACGATGACTACTCAATGAAAAAGATGCTATTATTGTTGAATGACTAGACATACCAAATAAGACAATGAACATACTACTGCATACAATCATGCTTTCTACGCTGGCTCTGTCAACTGAACTGGCAGAGATGACGGACTACCAGGATGAAACGAAGGGAAATGATAACAATGAGTTATGTCTATGGTATCATCGACCAGCTGATAATTGGAATAGCGCCATGCCTTTGGGTAATGGAAGAATCTCAACAATGGTTTTCGGTCATCCTGTCTGTGAGCAGTTCCAGTTGAATGAGGAGACAATATCTCAAGGGTCACCATACACCAATTTCAATCCTGAAGCGTTGGACAATCTGCAGCACCTTCGAGATTTGGTTTTTTCCGAGAGAAATGCTGAAGCCCAGCAATTGGCCGATAGTGTCATTGTAGCTCCGAGAGCCTTCGGCAAGGGAGCTGCCTACCAACCTGCCGGTTGCCTTCATGTGGATTTTGCAGACCATGAAGGATATGCAGATTATCGCCGAAGTCTTGACATAGAAAGAGCTGTTTCTACAGTTTCATACCGTGTGGGAAATGTGTATTTCAAAGAGGAGGCGTTTACTTCTTTTACTGACCAACTGCTTATTGTTCGATACACGGCATCTGAAAAAGGGAAATTGAACTTCACCACTTCACTATCCTATCCCGTGCATCCTGTCGAAACCCGAGCCGAAGGCAAAGAATTGACAATGACTGGCACCACTGTCAATTCGGCTTCAGGAGTTCCTGGAATGGTGAGGTTTATGGTGAACGTACATGTCAGAAACAAGGGAGGGCAGATTGTTGAGCGGGGTGACAAGCTGGAAGTTTCCAATGCTGACGAAGTGATACTCTATGTGGCTATGGCAACCAATTTCTGCAACTATCAGGATATCTCTGCCAATCCAGAAAAGCGCATACAGGCATATACAAAGAATATTGACAGGCCATATAGCGAAGCAAAGTCAGACCATATAAATACTTATCAGAAGCAGTTTGGCAGAGTGAAATTGAACTTAGGAGATAACCGCTATCCCAACCTTCCGACAGATGAACGTATCCGTAGGTTTTCCCAATCTGACGATGCCTGGTTTGCCGCTCTTTACTTTCAGTTCGGTCGATACCTATTGATTAGCTGTTCCCAGCCTGGAACACAACCTGCGAATCTGCAGGGCATCTGGAACGCTTCTGTCAAGCCTTCTTGGCATTGTCGCTATACTGTTAACATCAATACAGAAATGAACTATTGGCCTGCTGAGGTCTGCAATCTTTCAGAGTTGCATGAACCGCTCATCCAAATGGTGGCTGACTTGAGCAAGACGGGCAGAATGACAGCAAGTAAAATGTATGGATGCCGTGGATGGGTATGTCATCACAATACAGATATCTGGCGCATGAGTGGAGCTGTGGACCATGCCTATAGCGGTGACTGGCCCATGTCGGGTGCATGGTTGTGCCAGCATCTCTGGCAACGATATCTTTACCGTGGAGATCTCAACTATCTGTCCCGTGTCTATCCCTATATGAAAGGAGCTGCCGAGTTTTTTGTTGATTTCCTGGTGAAAGACCCACGCACCGGTTATATGGTCGTATGTCCGTCTGTCTCCCCTGAAAACAGTCCTCAGGTACGTAAGAGACAAAATCTCTATGCAGGTGTGACGATGGATAACGAACTGCTATTTGACCTTTTCACTCATGTTGCTACAGCTTCCCGTCTGTTGAATTGTGATAAGGATTTTGCTGACACTTTATATACTCTGCGTTCACAACTGACACCTTTGCGCATAGGCCAATATGGACAGTTACAAGAGTGGGCTGAAGATTGGGACAGTCCTACCGACCACCATCGACATGTGTCACATCTTTGGGCACTCTATCCTGGTACGGAAATATCACCCTACCGCACTCCTTCCGCTTTTGAGGCAGTTAAAACATCTCTAATGCATCGGGGAGATCCCTCCACTGGTTGGTCTATGGGATGGAAAGTTTGCTTGTGGGCTCGTTGTCTTGACGGAAATCACGCTTATCGACTCGTGAAGAATCAGTTGACACTAGTGCCAGATACAATTGTCAGTGGCGGACATGGTGGAACTTATCCCAACCTTTTCGACGCTCACCCTCCTTTCCAGATTGATGGAAATTTCGGCTGCACGGCAGGAATTGCCGAGATGTTGGTGCAGAGTCATGATGGTTTTGTCAATTTGTTGCCTGCACTGCCTGATGAATGGGCATCAGGCTCCGTCAGTGGCATCTGCTGTGTGGGTGGATTTGTCATTGACGACCTGAGGTGGGAGCATGGAGTCGTCACTTATCTTCGCATCCGTTCCACACTTGGCGGCAACCTTCGTTTGAGTTGTAGCAATCAACTAACATCAAAGACGCATCACCTTATGAAGGCAACAGGAGATAATCCCAATTCCTTTTTCGCAACTTTCACCATGCCTGTTACGCGAGTTGACGGCGATAGTTATACGCCAGCAGACCAAATGACAACTTCTCTTCCTTCAAAGTTTGTGTGGGATGTGGACACGAAGAAAGATGAAGTGGTCGAATGTTTATTCAATCAATAACCCAGCAACTTCTACTTCCAAAGATTACACAGATTTAACTGATTTTTTAGTCGTATGTTTCTGACTATTACTCGGATTTTTTCTGATTTAGCAGATGAAAGCCATGAGGGCTTTCAAATAATCTGTGCAATACTGCCTTTAATTGTCATGAAAATCCATGTAATCTGATAAATCCGTGGTTTGATATCATACTTGCGAAACTTGAGTAAGCATTATCTATGGTGCCAATGCTTTTGGTAAGAGCTATATGCTAAAAGCACTTTAGTTCTTCAAACAACTGATGTTGCGTGTGTCTCAGTACTGGAACGAGTCGATATAAATGGTTTACTGGGTATGTTTCTTCGATGGCAATATTAAACTGCGACGGGCTGTCGCAGTTTTACTTTGGACAACCTACTGGCTTTGGGGTATAAGTTTTAGGACGATGATAATACCATACTATATTACGCGCATGAGATTACGTAAGGAGGGGTATCGCGAACTTCTACCAGCTCAGTCGTGTTGATGATGCGTTAGAGAGATAATGAATTACTGGGCAACTACCCTCGAACCGTAAAATGGTGCAAATTTGTTATCTCAACATCCATTATATAGTTAAATATACATAAAATCGTATAGTAATTACGAAAACAAACGATTCATGTGTTATATTTACAAAATATTTTCTGTATTTTTGTAGAATAATTACGATAATAGATAAAATACTGCAGTATGATACGAGATTTTTGGGCAAAGAACTATCTTTCCATACGAGACAAGCAGGAATTAAGCTTCGTGGCAAAGGGACCATCTTCGGAACTTGTCACCGAAGTTGCTGATGGTGTGTTCTTATACAAGTTAGGCATCCTATACGGTTCAAACGCGTCAGGCAAGTCGAATATGCTGATTGCCATGAATGAGGTGTTCCGTCAATTGATCTTGCCAAAATCGGATGCAACTATCGGCATTGAAGGCTGCATTCCATTTGTGCTCACCAAAAATGAGCCAACGGAAATGCACGTGTCATTCTATGCTAATGGCACCCGATATGACTACGATGTCAAGTTCAACAGCAAGCATATTCTGAGTGAAACCTTGTACTATTACCCGAACAAATCAAAATCTCTGTTCTATGAGCGCAGTTTTGTGGACGAGAATGTACAAGCTGACATCAAGTTTGGTGCGAGTCTTAAACTGCAAGTCAAGACGCAGGAGAGCATCCGCGAAAACACCTTGAACAACCACAGTGTATTGTCCGTTTGCCGAAAGGCCGCCTTGAAAGAAGACATTGCTCCGTTCAATGCGCTTCACGCTTGGATTATGGACAACTACCATGAGATAGATGGTGATGGAGACAAAGGCATTGTCGATATTTTGAAAGACGCTTACAGCAATCCCAAGAAGCGAAAGTTCTATAACACCATGCTCCAGAAGGCAGACTTGAACATCCTGGAATACCAACCTGTTGTAGAAGACCGCTTCGTGCCCAATGATTTCCGCGAGCGTATCCAGAAAGAGAATATCCCGCAGGAGATGAAAGATGCCCTGTTGAAGCCGACTACAGATTCCATCACCTTCTTGAATCATTCTGACAATGGCGATTTTAACATTCCACTCAGATGGCAGTCAAAGGGTACTCAGAAGTACATCCGTATATTGGAAGCGTTGTATGACATGATAACAAGTCCTCACGTGTACTATCTTGATGAACTGGGCGAGGATCTGCACAACGACCTGTTGTACTATTACCTCAATGTCTTCATCTTCAACTCTGACAAGTCGCAGTTGGTTATCACGAGTCAGGAGACCACCCTTCTGTCGCAGGACTTGATTAACGAGAACAGAGGCGTAGTGTGGTTTGTCGAGAAGAACAAAGAGACTGCTTCATCCGAATATGCCCGT
>JAFXVU010000040.1 GCA_017534705.1 Bacteroidaceae bacterium | reverse complement strand
TCATTGACCAATCGACACGCGAACTGTTGATGGCCAAGGTGGAACTGCTCAGGGCATCCGACAGTGTCGTGATAGCGCAGACAAACTGTAATTTGTATTCAACAAAAAGATTCAACAATCAATCGAAATACTACGCCAGGTTCAGTTTGAAGTACACGGAAAACGGCAGCTATATCCTGCGCTGTTCAGCGTCACGCCATAAAACCCTGTTTTATCCCGTCGTCGCCAATATCAAGGGGCGGCAGGCCGACCTCGATGTGGGAACGCTGGCCATGGAACCTGATGACGGCATGCCTAATGTGATGCTCGACAATGTGGATGTGGTGGCCACGAAAGTGAAGTTCTATTTCGACAAGGACACCCTCATCTACAACGCCGACGCTTTCAAGATGCAGAATGGCGCGGTGCTCGAAGAACTGCTGAGTAAAATGCCAGGCCTCAGAATCAATGGCAACACCATCTATTCCAACGGCCAGGCTGTTCATGCCCTGCTACTCAACGGCAAGGACTTCTTCAACAACGACCGCCATACCATTCTGAAGAACCTGCCGACTTTCATGGTGAAGAGTGTCAAGGTCTATGAGAAGACCCCCGACAGCGTTTCGTTCATCAGAAGAGAGCGTGAGTTGAAAGGCTTGGTGATGGATGTGCGTCTGAAAAAGGAATACGAGCATTTCTTCGCCGGCAATTTCGACATAGGGCAAGGCACAGACAAGCGTTACCGTTACAAGTTGTTTGGCCTGAGGTTCTCACAGGTCAGCCGTTTGTCTGCCACCGTCACCGCCAACAATGTCAACGGCATTTATGACCGGATCAACGAGTCGCAGAATAGCAATTCCTGGATAGGCAGTGGGGAGCATGTGACTGACGCGCTTGAATTGAGATACAACCTTGACCACCCTCGCGGCCAGTACGAACTATCTGGAGAGCTCAATGCGAGATACTCCGACAAATACGAATGGACCAAGACCAGCAGTCAGACCTACTACACCAATGGCGACGTGTTCAACCGTTCCGACAACAGGCGCAACAGCTACAACTTCGAACTGTCCACCTCCCATGACATGGAATTCTTCGGCAACACGGTGTGGAATTTCTCCGTCTCCCCGCGCATCCGTTTCTCACGCGCCAACGGCAATGAACAGAATGCCAGCGCAAATTTCAACACCGATGTCAACGACATGTTAGGCGAGTCATGGGTGGACAGCCTCTTGTCGCCCGAACTGACCCACACCTTGGAGTTATATGGCATCACCCGTACAAAACACCAAAATCGTAATGACGGGCAAAACACCAACATCTCCGTCAACGTCAGCAAGACTTATAAGCCAAGGAACACCAATGACGAGTTGTTTTTCAACTTCAACGGGAGATTCGATGAGAGAAAAGGACATAGCTACAACCAAAGAACTATCGACTATATCGCTGCCAAAAACAAAGGCTCCGATTTCAACAACCACTATTCAGACAATTACAGCAAGACCAACAGGTACGATGTCACTACTAGTTACCTTTATAAGCTTGACCATTGCTCCTCGTTGACAGCCTCTTACAAGTACGGATACAATTCCGACAAAGACAACCGCTCGCTCTTCCTTCTCCATTTGCTCGACGACTGGAAAGCCGGAACCTCACATCCTTTAGGCGAGTTGCCGTCCATCCTTGAACTTTACTCCACGCTCGACCCCCACAACAGCCACCTCTACCACAACCGGAAAAGCGACAATACCTTCACGCTCAGCTATGATTATGAACTGAAAAGGGAGGAAAAGGCAGAATATCATTTCAACCTGAGTGTCCCCTTGAAGCATTCCAACGAGAGGTTAAGGTACGAGAACAGTATGATGGACACACTTGCCACCCGCCACAAGTTTGTCCCCGAAGTATTAACAACCTTCAACTTCAGAAGCGGGCACCAGCGTTCTTTAGAACTTTCTTACCATTACCAAGAAAACCTTCCATCCATGCTGTGGATGATCAACATCACAGACGACTCCAACCCCCTGAGCATCTCGGAGAACAATCCCGACCTCAAACGCTCTTCGCTTCATTCCTTCGTCACATCATTCACATGGAGGCCCAACAAACCTGACATGGGTATTAACGTCAGGTTGTCTTACGACCTCCAATGCAACGATGTCGCCTATTTCCGCCAATATGACAAGACGACAGGCGTAAGGCACTCCAAGCCTATGAACATCAATGGCAACGATATGTTCAGGGCCGATGCTGACCTAACCAGATATTTCTATCGGGGAAACATTACTCATGCATTTTATTACGATTTCTTGATGTATTGGACAAACAGGGCGGATTACAGTATGGAAGCCTCGGAAGAGGCGGCTGTCAAAAGGTTGGTGCACAACTACCTCTTAGGACAGGGGATAGATTATAAATTGAGTGTCAACAGACTGACTTTATCATCAAAAGTGTATTTCGAATACCAGCGTTCATCCAGCGCGAGTGCCAATTTCCAACGTGTCAATGCCTTCAACCTGAAATATGGCTTGGAGGCAGATTACAAGATAGGGCAATGGGCGTTCAAATCCTCCATCAACAATGTCAGCGGTTGGGGATATGCCTACAGCGAGATGAACAAAACCACTAGTCTCTGGAACATGTCAGTAAAGAGGAACCTACAAAAGGTCAGTCTGGAACTTGAGGCTTACGACATCCTCAACCAGAACCGTGATGTGTTCTTCGCCGCATACGGTTCCTCACGGTATGAGCGCATCACCAACATCCTCCATCGCTACGTCATGCTCCATTTCATCTACAGATTCAACACCAAGAAGAAAGACAGCAGCAATAAAAATTAAAAAGAAACACGTTGGTTTAACGGAAAAGTTGTAACTTGCACAAAGATAACATATACAACCAATCGATATCCATGATTAGTCGGCTCGGTTTCCTCATTGCCCTTTTCCTATGCCTCTCGCTGAGGACATACGCACAGACAGGGCAGAAGCACACGGACTCCCGTGGGCAGGAGGTCTATGCACCCGCCATGACGACGGGCAATGAACAGCAAAGCGCGAATATCCTCGCCTACATCAAGCATGCCATGAGGTTCAGCCGCTACTACCCTCAGGAAAAAGTATATCTTCATCTCGACAACACAGGCTACTTCAAGGGCGAGACCATCTGGTTCAAGGCCTACGTTGTCCGCTGCGACACGGAGCAACGCACAGACCTAAGCCATGTGCTCTACGTCGAACTGCTCAACCCCTCGGGCGATGTGGTGGAGAAGCGCAAGCTGCCCATCGAGAACGGCGAGGCGCACGGTGACATCAAGGTGGACAGCATACAGACCACTGGCTTCTACGAGGTGCGCGCCTACACCCGCTACATGACCAACTGGGGCACCAACGCCTGCTTCTCGCGTGTTATTCCCATCTTCAAGGCACCAAAGACCGAAGGTGACTACAGCGCGCCGGTGCTCGACCAACTCAGTTACAAGCACCGCCTCAACAACGAAAGGCTGAAGCAGACCGACAACGCCAACACCAACGTTGTTGACATTATCCAAGACCACTCCGAAGAAGACCTGGAGGACAAGTCATCGCTCTCCGTGCGGTTCTATCCCGAGGGCGGCGACCTCGTTGTTGGTCTGCCCTCACGTGTGGCATTCACTATCATGGACAAGGACGGCATGCCACTGGCTGCAGATGGTTATGTCCGTGATGACACAGGCCGTAAAATAGCAACCATCAAGAGCAATGCCGACGGTTGCGGTCTGTTCATACTCGATACCACAAACCGTCCCCTCACCGCCGTCGTGAAAGACATCAAAGGCAAGGAACACTCATTCGAACTTCCCCTTGTGAAACCAAGTGGCTGCACGATGGCTGTCGATGTGATGGACACGGCCTCGTTGAAAGTCGATATAAGAGCCACTGACGACATGCTGGGCAGGAAACTGGGCTACGTGATGACACACGACGGCAGCCTCGTCCGCTGCGATACCCTCACAGCCGAATCCTACAAGCAGGTGACGTTCAAGCGTGGCCGACTACCCGAGGGGGTGAACGTCATCACGCTGTTCAACAGCGAGGGCAGGGTGATGGCCGAGCGTATGTTCTTCATCTGTCCGAAGGAGACGGTAGATAGCGTCAGCGTGACGCATACCCAGGACGCACTCAAGCCCTGTGGCAAGGTAACCTTCAACCTGCAGAGCGAGCCCAACACGAGCTTGTCTTTCTCCGCCATCGACGCACAGGGGTTGGTGAACGGGCGAGAGGGCGACATCCGCACATGGATGCTTTTAAGTAGCGAGGTGGGCGGATATATCGCACATCCCGAATACTATTTCGAGTCTGACGACGCTGAACACCGACGCGCGGCCGACCTGCTGATGATGGTGCAGGGCTGGCGTCGCTACGACTGGCGGCTGATGTCAGGACAGACGGTGTTCGACCGTTTCCAACCCATCGAGGACCAGCTTTACCTCTTCGGACGCTTGCGTGCCAAAAGCAGACGGACACCTGTTAACGGCGTGTCGCTCAAGGCCACGCTCTACAACCACGAGGGGCAGTCCATGTCGGCGGAGACACTCACCGATTCCGCGGGCTATTACAACTTCGTTCTTCCCAATGCCAACGGGGAATGGAGACTGCTGCTCAACACCAAATACGGCGACAAGAGTGTCAACTACACTGTCGGCATCGACCGACACTTCTCGCCTCAGGGACGTTACGTCTCGCCTTTGGAGACGCGGATGGTGGAGGTCGATCCGCAGAAAACCCACAAATGGACGGACATCACCGACGAGGATGACGGAGAGTGGGTGAGCATCACGAAGAAGACCCAT